>NZ_QSCK01000014.1:0-108721 GCF_003463035.1 Roseburia sp. OF03-24
ATCAGAAAAATATAGTTGCTGACAGATACGGATGATTACGTACTTACGGTTGATCGTACGGCATTTTTTCTGCGCATGATAATGAAATATCTCATCCTGGCAGCATACATTCTATATTATTTTCCATCATACCAAACTTCACAGTCCTTCCGGTAAAAAGCAATCCCATAACAGTCAATTGTCTTATAACCTTCCTTTAAAAGTGCCTCTTTATATCCTTTCTGATAAATCTGACGCACCGCTTTCTCTGCATCATTTTCCAATTCATCAATTCCAGAAGACACTTTTACTTCTATAATAAATGCCCTGCCTCTGAGCGACGGACTTTTTACCATCAGATCATATCGTCTTTTCCCTGATTCACGGTTCGACTCAACAAGATAATTGCTGCTCTGGCTTAGAATCCCGGCAAGAAAACCATGATAAAAACTTTCCGCACTGTCATAATAACTGATTGTTACTAACAACTGTTCATTCAGAATCTCCTGCATACGCGCCGCGTTTCCCGTTTCCATCGCCTGATACAGATCATGGAAATCTGTTTTCTTTACTTTTTCCCGAAACCAGTTTTGTATTGTGGTCTTATAAATCATTTTCACTTCCTGATTCGGTATCCGGACTTTCAGAAAAATGATACCATCATCCATGTATTCATCTGTTTTAGTCAGATACCCGGTAAAAAACAGAAAATTCCATAAATTCACATCATTCTCATAAATATCCGTGTAAGTAATTTCCTCATGAACCGGAATATCCAATGTATTTCCTGCCAGAAGCGTCTCAATCTGCCCTTTTGTTTCCCTGTCGGCACGCAGTACAAGATTTTTTACAATATCGTTTGAACTGGTATTTACCCAGTACGGACGTGTGAATGCATTTTGATCCGCCACAAGATCATATAAAAACTTGATGACACTCCACGGGTTATATACTTCCCAGTTTCCGAAAGTATATCCATCATACCACTCTCTCATATCTGCAAAACGATCTTCCACACCATAGGAAATCATTGCCTGCTTTACTTCCTGCTCTGTAAATCCAAAATGTTCGCTGTACTGTTTATCCAGAATCGAAATACCGTTCAAATGATTCAAACCGGTAAAAATACTTTCTTTCGATATTCTAAGACAGCCTGTAATGACTGCAAACTGAAGATACGCATTTGTTTTTAACACAGATTCAAACAACGACCGGGTGAAGTCAATCATTTCATTATAAAATCCGGAAAAATATGCATTTTCTAACGGTACATCATATTCATCAACCAGAATGATCACTTTTCGCCCGGTCACCTGATAAAGCAGCCTGCTTAATGTCTTTAAAGAACCGGAATATACCTCCCTGTCCGCTTTTCCTGACGCAATTTCATAAAACAGAGTTCTGTCATCTTCTGAGATATTACCGCTCATTATCTGTTTCTCGTGTCTTTTAAATTCTTCAGAAATTTCTTCTTTCAGTTTAAAATAAGCTGCTTTAAAATTCCTTTGTTTTGCAGACTTTAATGTAAGAAAAATAACAGGATAACACCCCATCTGTGAAATATATTCTTCCCCTGCATTCATAATATTTAAGCCAGTAAATAATGCACGGTTTCTCACATTCTGCTCCGCATCTCCTGTATCTTCAAAAAAATACTGTAACATGCTCAGATTCAGCGTCTTGCCAAAACGTCTGGGGCGGGTAAACAGATTTACCTCGCCTTTCAGCTCTAATAGCTCTTTGATCAGCAGAGTTTTATCAATATAGTAATAATTTTCCTGAATTAATTTTTCGAAACTGTCAATTCCAACCGGTAATGGTCTCATGTCTGCTTCCCTTCTTTTTTAAAAAGTCCCCCGCCTTATGGCAAAGGACTTTTTATTACAACCGCTTGTTCTGTAATCATAGTATCAATTTCGGGTAGTAATATCAACTTTTCTTCGTTGTAATGACTACTTGAATTTTATCTGAAATTTTCACATCTTCAGTCTTTTAAACGATTCCATAACAGTCAAAAAGCTGTATCCCTGACGTTAATCAGGAATACAGCCTCTTGAGTTGAACTGTTTACATTATAAACTAGTTCATGGATACAAATATAGTTTAGCACACTTTTATAAAATCTACAATAGTAAATTTCATAAAATTCAAAAAAATTTTCAAATAACTTTTTTACTTTCAAAAAGGTATTCCAGCTTCTCTTCCACACAACCTTCTCTTTAAATTCACATAACTTCCAATCCCACTTCATCTAACCGTCACATTGCATCGGTAGAATACAGCTATCAACAAAAAAAGGAGTGAAAAACACTATGAAATATCAAAAAGCATTACTATGCATCGCACTGGCAGGAACACTGATTTTCTCTGGATGCGGCAGTACAAACAATAGTACAGACACCGACAATACCATAGGCACCTCTTCTTCGGTGGAAAGTACCGTAGAAGCGTCTACTGAAGATACCGATACAAAATCAGATGAAAATGCGATCATGGGAATGATTTCCGAAATTACCGACAGCACGATCACGGTTGCTACCATGCCGGGCGGTGGTCAGGGCGAAGCACAGGGTAATCCACCGGATGATAATAACGGCGGTGACAATGGTTCCGCTCCGGCTGACAAGCCTGATTCCGATAACAACGATCAGGGCAAAGCACCGGGCAATCCGCCGAGTGACAACAATGGCAGTGACAATAACTCTGCTCCGGCTGACAAACCTGACTCTGATGGCACAGAATCCACCGAAACCCCTGACAATCAGCCAAGTGGCGACAACAATTCTGCCCCTTCCGACAACGGCGGCGCACCAGATATGGGCAATATGTCAACCGAGACGATCAATCTGACCGACTCTACCATCTATTATGACAAAGATGGAAATGAAACCACACTTTCCACTTTATCAGAAGGTACTATGGTAACGATCACCTTAGATGATGATGGTAACGCTGCAACTGTAACGATCTCTGACAACACCGGCGGTCAGCCGGGAGGTAACACTCCAGGCGGAGGCGCTCCGGGAGGCAGCGCTTCCGCCCAGCCGGAATCTTACAATGCCGTAACCGAATATACGGAAGATACCGAAGTTTCCGATGAGACTTTCTCTTCCACTGGATCCGATGAAAATGCGGTTCTTGTTTCAAATGGCTCAAACGTTACTTTAAAAGATATCACATTAGACCGCACTTCCTCCGACAGTACCGGTGGCGATTCGTCCAGTTTTTACGGAGTAGGTGCGGGTCTTTTGGTAACTGACGGAACAGTAACCATAGACAATGCAACGATCACGACAGATTCTGCCGGTGGTGCAGGCATCTTTTCTTATGGTAACGGAAACGTTACGGTTTCTGACAGCACGATCACAACCACACAGGATACCTCCGGCGGTATTCATGTTGCAGGCGGTGGTACACTCACTGCCAAAAATCTGACCGTGACAACGAACGGCGAATCTTCTGCGGCAATCCGGAGTGACCGTGGAGGCGGAACCATGACGGTAGACGGTGGCAGCTATACCTCAAACGGAACCGGTTCTCCGGCTGTTTACTGTACTGCAGATATTTCTATCTCAAATGCAGCTTTAACTGCCAACGGATCCGAAGCAGTCTGTATCGAGGGCTTAAACTCCTTAAAATTAACAGACTGTGATCTGACCGGCAACATTCCAGAAAACGAGCAGAATGACTGTAACTGGACCGTCATCCTCTATCAGAGCATGTCCGGTGATTCCGAAGTCGGAAACAGTAATTTTTCCATGACAGGCGGCAGTCTGACTTCTGAAAACGGCGGTATGTTTTATACAACAAATACAGAAAGTACCTTTTATTTATCCGGTGTGGATTTAAACTATTCTGATTCCAATGATTTCCTGTTAAAATGTACCGGCAACAGCAATGCCAGAGGCTGGGGTTCTTCCGGTGCCAACGGTGCTGACTGCGAATTTACTGCAGATTCCCAGACCATGGCAGGAAAGATCATCTGGGACAGTATCAGCCAACTGGATGTTTCTCTTAAAAATAAAAGTACCTGGACAGGAAGTTTTGTTCAGGATGAAAGCAATGCCGGAAATGGAGGCGACGGTTATGCAGATCTGACGGTCGACAGCAGTTCCACCTGGATCGTTGATGGTGACAGCACTCTCTCCTCTTTAACCTGCAAGGGAACCATTACAGATGAGGATGGCAACACCGTTACCGTCAAAGGCTCTGATGGAACCACTTATGTGGAAGGTACAAGCGATTATACAATTACCATAAGTTCTTATGAAGCATAATTAATTTTATGACTTACAAATAAATTATTCGTATACCTATGCTTTCATAAATGATAGCTTATGGACGAAGAATGACAGACATAAAAAGAGCCAGACAGATCATCTTTATTTTAGGATGTGACCTATCTGGCTCTCTTCGATTTTTTGCATTTATCCTGTCATCAAAAGCATACTTCATCTCTTATACTTTTATGCTTCACGAAACACCTGATAAATATCAATTTTTATCGCATCCGTGTCGGACATGCCTATAAAAGTTGCTCCATATTTGTCTGTTCCATCCTCCAGTTTCTGTTTACGCACGATTTCGATGACCGCATCGAACACTTCTTTCGTCCATATCTGGATCTTAGTATTATAATATCCCCCAACTTCCAAAGGTTCGTTGGACAAAAAGCCGATTCCACCACGCGAAACATCCGTAACTTCGACCTGCGTATAATCATATGTCGTTGTTCCATCTTCTGTCAGACGTTCTAACTGGATGGAAACGTCGATCTTTAAACGTTTATGATGTCTTTTTTCTTCCATTCCATAATACTCCTTCTCTTTTGTAAATCACCTAAACTGTGGTATCTGTGATCAGCATAGCATCCCCAAAACTAAAGAAACGGTATTTTTCTTTTACCGCAATCTCATATGCGCTTAACACATGCTCTCTGCCTGCTAACGCAGAAACTAACATCACAAGTGTAGACTCCGGCAGATGGAAATTCGTGATCAGCGAATCAATGACTTTAAACTGATACCCCGGATAAATAAAAATCTCTGTCCATCCACTTGTCTCACGCAGGAAACCATTCTCATCCGAAGCTGCCTCCAAAGTACGTGTACTGGTAGTTCCTACTGCAATGACACGATGCCCGGTTTCCTTTGCATGATTGATCTTATCTGCCTGTGACTGCTCGATCCGGTAAAATTCAGAATGCATATGGTGTTTCAGAACATCTGTTTCTTTGACCGGACGAAAAGTACCGAGTCCCACATGAAGTGTTACTTCTGCAATCTCCACACCCATTTCCCGTACTTTATTTAAAAGCTCCGGTGTAAAATGGAGTCCTGCCGTCGGTGCGGCGGCGGAACCATCATATTTTGCATATACCGTCTGATAACGGTTTTTATCCTGAAGCTGATGTGTGATATAAGGCGGCAGCGGCATCTGTCCAAGCTGGTCTAGGATTTCCTCAAAAATCCCTTCATAATGAAACTGGATCAGCCGGTTTCCCTCTTCAACAATATCAATAACCTCACCGGTCAGCAGTCCTTCGCCAAAAATGATCTTTGTTCCAACCCTACATTTTTTTCCTGGTTTTACAAGGGTTTCCCAGATATCATTCTCTTTACGTTTTAATAAAAGAATCTCGATCTTTGCCTGTGTGCCCTCTTTTACTCCATAAAGTCTTGCAGGTATTACCTTCGTATTATTAATAACCAGACAATCTCCCGGTCTTAAATAATCTGTAATATCCTTAAAAACACGATGTGTCACTTCACCGGTATTTTTATCCAATACCATCAGCCGCGAACTGGAACGGTCCTCTAACGGGTCCTGTGCGATCAGTTCCTGTGGCAGGTCATAATAAAAATCTTTTACATCCATGATAATCCTCATTCAATATACTACAAATACCTGATCCGGCAGAAAACCGGATCAGGCACTACTTACATGCATATGCTTTTTGTTTTATTTTCTTAATTCAGCACCGACACGCTCAAGTGCATTTACAATCCTATCCATTGCACCGGTAATATCAGCATCCTCTAAGTTTCTGTCCTTTGCACGGAAAGATAAGGAATATGCGATTGATTTATATCCCGGTTTGATCTGTGCTCCCTCATAGATATCAAACAGATCATATTTCTCTAAGAACTGGCCGCCTTTTTCATCGAAGATCTTCTCGATATCGCCTGCAAGCACTTTCTTCGGAACAACCATGGAAATGTCTCTGGTTGCAGCCGGGAATTTAGCGATTCCTTCATACTTGTGGTCGAAAGATGCGCGGGATACGATCTCCGGCATATCAAGTACTGCAACATAAACGCGCTCTTTGATTGCATAATTTGCAGCAACCGTCGGATGAACCTCACCGAGATAACCGATCACAGTACCATCATAGACAACATTTGCCTGACGTCCCGGATGTAAGAACGGTTTTCCGGATTCTGGATCATATTCCGGTTTCAGCTTCATTCCTGCTTTGTAAAGGAACTCCTCGATCACACCCTTCATGGTAAAGAAGTCACCCTCTCCGTACATACCAAGTGTAAACTGCATGCGCTCTTCCGGCAGCTCTGTTACCGGTACCTGTTTCGGAAGATAAATATTTCCAAGTTCATACAGACGTACATTTTTATTTCTGCGGTTAAAGTTTGTGGAAAGTGAAGTCAGCATACCATTTAAGGAAACTGTCCTCATAATGGAGAAATCCTCTCCAAGCGGATTGCTGATCACAACTGCCTTACGGAGTGGGGAATCCTGCGGCAATAATAATTTATCGTATACTTTCGGACTCTCGAAGGAATAAGTCATACCCTGTGAAAATCCGCAGAACTCTGCGATTTCCCTTGCCACTGCCTCAATACGGAGTTTGAAGGTAAGTTTTCCTGTGGTAGCCTCACCGCTTGGTAATGTGGTCGGAATCTTGTCATAACCGAAGAATCTTGCCACTTCCTCTGCAAGGTCGGCGTCACACTCTAAGTCCTGTCTCCAGGATGGAACGATCACTTCATTAGAGGCCGGATCATAGCCTAAATCAATCTTTGAGAAATATGCGAGCATTGTCTCTTTGGCAATATCTGTTCCAAGAAGTTTGTTATATTTTTCCGGTTCAAATGGAATACGCTTATCCCCTTTGACATTCGGGTAAATATCCACAACGCCGCCGACAACTTCTCCGGCTCCAAGCTCCTCGATGAGCTGGCATGCACGGTTTATTGCTTCGATCGCTGTATTCGGATCTAATCCTTTTTCAAATTTTGCGGAAGCATCGGTACGCAGTCCGATCTTTCTTCCGGACAGACGAATGTTTGTTCCATCGAAACATGCAGCTTCAAACAACATTGTTTTTACATTGTCTGTAATCATGGAATTTTCTCCACCCATGATACCTGCAATGCCGATGGCTTTCTTTCCATCACAGATCATCAGTACAGAATCATCTAAAGTACGTTCCTGACCGTCTAATGTTACAAACTGCTCACCCTTTGCGGCACGTCTCACAACGATCTCTCTGTCCTCGATCGTATCAAGATCATAGGCATGCATTGGCTGACCATACTCTTCCATCACATAGTTTGTGATATCGACAATGTTATTGATCGGACGGATTCCCTGTGCACGCAGTCTGCGCTGCATCCATTCCGGTGACGGTGCGATCTTAATATTTTTTACAACTCTTGCGGTGTAACGGGAGCAGAGTTTGTCATCCTTTACAGATACTTTGATGTAATCGTTGACATCTTCATTGTTACCTGTTTCTGTCACAACCGGAGGAACAAATTCTTTTCCGAATGTAGCTGCTGCTTCTCTCGCAATACCAAGAATGGAAAAACAGTCTACACGGTTTGAAGTGATCTCATACTCAACAACCGTATCATTCAATCCCAGATAGCTTACTGCATTTTCTCCGACCGGAGCATCTTCCGGCAGAATATATAAACCATTTTCCGGTGCAAGCGGGAACATATCTCTGTTGGAACCGAGTTCCTCGATCGAGCACATCATACCATTTGATTCCACACCGCGCAGCTTTCCTTTTTTGATCTTGATGCCACCCTCTGTTTTGCTGCCGTCATGACCGCCTGCAACTTTTCCGCCATCTAATACGACCGGCACTTTGCAGCCTTCAGTTACATTTGGAGCTCCTGTTACGATCTGGATCGTCTCTGTTCCGATATCTACCTGACAGATGACAAGTTTATCTGCATCCGGATGTTTTTCAATACTCTTTACCTGTCCGATCACAATTTTATCAAGATCCTCATCCATGTTCTCATATCCTTCTACTTTAGAGCCGGATAAAGTCATGGCATCCATATATTCCTGTGGTGTACAGTCAAGACCAGGAACTAAGTCTTTGATCCACTTTAATGAAGTATTCATAATGCTATATTCTCCTATCTTTTTCCTAGAACTGATTTAAAAATCTCTGATCATTTTCATAGAGCAGACGCATATCGTCGATCTCATATTTGAGCAGTGCAATACGCTCTAATCCGATACCGAATGCAAATCCTGAGTATTCTTCCGGATCAATACCGCTCATGCGCAGTACACGCGGATGTACCATACCACAGCCTAAGATCTCGATCCAGCCTTCGCCTTTACAGAAACGGCATCCTTTACCGCCACATTTAAAACAGGTTACATCCATCTCTGCGGACGGTTCTGTAAATGGGAAGTGATGCGGACGGAATTTTACCTTTGTGTCCTGTCCGAATAACTGTTTTGCAAACTCTGCAAGTGTTCCCTTTAAATCAGAAAACGTAATGTTTTTGTCAACAACAAGTCCTTCGATCTGATGGAAAGACGGAGAATGTGTCGCATCTACCTCATCTGCACGGAATACACGGCCCGGTGCGATCATACGGATCGGGAGTTTTCCTTTCTCCATTTCACGGACCTGTACCGGAGATGTCTGTGTACGAAGCACGATCTTGTCATTGATATAGAATGTATCCTGCTCGTCTTTTGCCGGATGGTTTGCCGGGATATTAAGTGCCTCAAAGTTATAATAATCGTACTCTACTTCCGGTCCTTCTACTACTTCGTATCCCATTCCGGTAAAGATGCGCTCTACTTCTTCTAATGCGATCGTATTTGGATGACGGTGTCCGACATTATTTTTCTTTGCAGGAAGTGTCACATCAATAACTTCTCTGCGGAGTTTTGCATCTAACTCTGCTGCCTCTAATTTTTTCTTTGTTTCATCTAAGATCTTTTCAATGCTCTCTCTTGTCTCATTGACAAGCTGTCCGACTAATGGACGTTCTTCCGGACTGACATCTTTCATACTCTTCAATACGGCGGTCAGTTCTCCTTTTTTTCCAAGAACTGCAACACGCACATCATTCAATTTTGACAGATCGCCGGATGCCTCGATCTGACGGATCGCATCTTCTCTGATTTTCTGCAATTTTTCTTTCATGATAATCTCCATTCTGCATTATTTCTTTCAGATATTTGTCTTACAAATTATTTTTGTGACACAATTTCCTGTGATGGATTTGTTTCAGCAACAAAAAACGCGGAGTCATTCGTCCAGGGACGAATGATTCCGCGGTACCACCCTGATTCTTTCTGCCATAGTAGCTGGCAGGAAGCTCTTAACATGCGTAACGTGCATAAACGTCATCTGCTACTGTCATTTCACAAATGCGGCTCCCGTGCGAACTTCGATTCCTACCTTGTCTTAAATGGGTTTTCAGCCGGTGACCCATTCTCTCTGAAAGAATTATAGTGCACTACTAATCACGTTCAATGCCTTTTCTTTTTCACTCTGTATTGCATTGTAGCACAGGCAATTTATTAGTTCAAGAGTTTTTTCTTTTTTTCTTCTCTTTATCTTTGAGCAGCCACTTCCGGATACTGTCATTGAAAATAACGTTTACTTCCGCCGACATCATCATGATATACATGCAGAAATAAAGCCACAACATGATAAGTGCGATCGTTGTCAGGCTTCCATACATGGAAAAACCATTAAAATAATCCACATATATAGATACACCAATAGAAAAAACATACCATGCCACTCCGCAGATCGCAGCTCCCGGAAGCTGGCTTTTAAAGGTCAGCTTTTTATTCGGCAGTGCAGTGAAGATTATATCAAAGAAAAGGATCAGCATTGCTAACATGACCAGACCTCGAAAATGTGACAGCAGATCCACAGCATGCCGCAGTAACGGAATATACTGCGATGCCAGTTTCTGAAGCGAATTTCCAAAAATAATTACAAGCAGCGTAAATATAATCGCGATCACAAACACTACTGTATAAACGACTGCCCAGAGGCGCAGCACAAACCAGTTTCTTGTCTCTTCAAGGTCATTGACAGAATTAAGTCCATCGGTCATATATTGTACTCCCTTTGCTGCAGACCAGATAGCCGCAATCGCTGTAATGGAAATAATGCCCACAGATCTGTTATACACCTCATCAATCAGGGAAATAAGAAACGGTGCTATGTATTCCGGCATAACTCTTTCTATAATTTTTAAAAGTGTCCCCTCCGTCACAGATGTATACTGTAACAGGGACGAAAAAACCATGAGAAACGGAATCAGCGATAATATAATAAAAAAAGCTGACTGCGCAGAATATGCGTTGATCTTATCCCGTTTACATTTTCCCATAAATGACATGACATTTCCTATAATCTTCCAGATCATAATGTCTTTTTTCCTTCCATCTCTCCGATTGTCTCTATTTTAATATCCCGATAAAAATAATTTAAGATATCCAGATAATTCATACCGGCTTTTGCCATTCCATTTGCGCCATTCTGGCTCATGCCAAGTCCATGACCATAACCCCCGCCGGATAACAGATAGGTTCCGTCTTCCTGCTTTTCGATCGTTGAAAATGCACTTGGCAGCATCGTCATATTTTCTGATTCCGTTGCATCTGCATAGACTATTTTTTCGATCATACAGCCAAGAATCTTACGAATATTGTATTCTGTCTTTACTTTTACAACACCATGTTCATAAGTAAGATTCAATGTAAGGATCGAACCGGAACCACTTCTTGCTTCCACTGACATTCCGGTAATGTCTCCCATTTTCTTTCCGGCATCAGAAACATCCATCTCTGTTGTGCCGTCAGATTCATAATATAACACATTTTGGGGTGAAATGGAATGTCTTGCTGATAAGATCTCATTTACCTGTTCCGTTTTATCCGATAAATCTGCTGTTGCAGACCACCTGTAATAACGGATATCACAATCATATCCATCCGCGTTGCCCTTAATATACCGGGTAAATGTTGTTTCATCCGATAAGTCCATCCCGGCATCCGTCTGATTTAAACATGTTTTTTTCAGATATCCATAATCAGCAGGATCATCCACATTCCAGATTTCTGCCGTATCTGTATACCCCATTGATGTAGAGAAATAATATGCCTCCACAACCTTTCCCATCCAGGTCATCACCTGATCACATGTTGCATCGACAGCCGCAACGGACTCCTTGGTCTGCTCCACTTTATTGTAAACCTGATAAGACGTACTGTCATTGATATGCGCTCCGTATGCCGCAAGATCTGCCCGCATAAGCTGTATATAAGCGTAACTGCGCGCACATACCGCCTGTGCCTTTAATGCCTCTGCCGAAAAATTTGACGGCATTTCACTTGGCACAACCGCAGATAAATATTCTTCTAATGGCAGCTCATTCACGACCGTATACCCATTCTCTGTATTTCTCACCTCGATCGTTCCAAAATAGCCATTTGACGTAGCTGTCCCATTCTGGTCACACAGATAGATCCGTCCATCTTCCATTTCCGGCTTCAAAACATAAGTTTTTCCAGAGGTATCTGCCAATGCATCCGCAGGGTGAAGAAGTTCATCCGGTTCTGTATTTTTTGTTTCATCGCCACAGGTCACTACAGCTTTCGCAGAACATTTTAAATATATATCTTTCCGGACATTTGTACCATCATCCGCTAAAAGAAGAACCCGGATATTTTTTATATCAGCAGGCTGTAGAATAAGGATCGCACAGACTTCCTTCCCTGCTGTCACATAAGCAACATCCATGTTACCTAAAACAACATCCGATATCGATTTTTCAGACACATCGCCATAAGTCTGATAAACCGGAAGTTTTCCATTATGGTGGATTCTTCCATAATCTTCTATCTCAATCTCAGAATCATCATAAGACAACATCTGCCCCTGTATAAAATCCTGTTTTGTCTTGATTGCAGTAAGCGTACCATCCGTAAATACGAGGTCACAGACTCCCGGTTCGCAGGATATCTGATCATCGTTCAATTCTATTTCATAAACTGCACCGGCAAATAAAAAACAGATTTGTTCCCTCTGGCAGGATTTTAAATATACATTCTCGACCGTTTGTCCCTGTCTGGATACCTGTGCAATGCCAATGCACTGATTCTCTCTTATATAAATCTCATATGCCATCCAGTTTGTAAAATATGTATTTTGTAATCTGGTATAATAGTCACCCTGATTCGTTACAAGAACCGTCTGATCATCCAGCTCCAGACTATTTAACACAAGCATAGACTCTTTTGTCACGCTCTGTTCCATATCAAGAAATCCAAGTATCTGCTCATATATCTGATTCCATTCTGTACGCGGGATGGCTGAGTTTTTTCTTTTTACCACAAAATCAATCTGTTCTGAAACACCCAGTTTTTTTAACAGTTCATCCAGCACTGACTGTGTCAGATACTCCTGTTTCCTGCCTGAAAACCAGTCATCCCATTCATCCTTTGAATACACGGTAAAAGCCAGTTCCTGTTTTACTTCATCAATACTGATATAATCTTCCGAAAAAACTTCCGGATCATAATTCTCTTTCAGTTTGTTTATAAGTACACCTATAAAAACACAAATTAAAACTCCCAGTATGACTGCTGAAATTTTAGGTATATTTCTTTTTTTCACGTTGAGCCCCGTTTCTGCACCAAATACATATAATTTCTGTCATTTTATTGCACAAAAGAAGCTGCTTATATTTCAAAGCAGCTTCCCTGATCTTTTGTCCGAAAACAAAAGTTCTTTTGTATTTTAAATATTCTTTTGTATAGCAGATCTTTTTCATCTGTATGCCAAATATTCTTCTGTACATCAAATTTTCTTTTGTACTCTTCATCTCTTCTGTACTAAAAAATCTTCTGTACCTTATGATCTTTTGTCAAAAACCCAAAATGCCGTTTCCTACGTTTTTGACTCCTAGCGACCGCTAGGTGGGTAACCGCACGCTGGTTTCTGTCTTCCACTGCTCACGTACCGAAGTACTGATGGCTTGACATCTGCCTTCGAATATAAGAATCCCATAAAAGTAAATGTAGGTTCAAAAATGTAGGGTGTCGCACATCCCAGGCCGTTTTTGATAGTCTTATTATACTTTAATATGCCCCATTTCGCAACTATTAATTAGTGCCAAATTTTGTTTTACTTTCTATCTATTTTCTCTATTGACAAAAGCATCCTTACCTGTTCAATAGCTTCTTCCATATTATCTGTCCGTATAGAGAAGTCACAGAGTTCTTCATTGTCAATTTCATTTTCCAATGATAATAGACGGTACATTTTTTCCTGATTACTGATAGTTTTTTCTAAAATATTGGAAATCATTTTTTCACGACTGCTCCTGCAAAACAATATGGCTGTTGAAAACAATCGTTTCATAGCTATTGCACCACCGATATCAAGCGGCACGATCGGATTAATCCCATCTTCGATCATTTTTGCAATATCAGACGCCAGGATACCATATTTATTTCCGGCATACACGGTTACTGTTACAAAATCATTTTTTTTATTTTTAAACTCTTCAGCCGAAAGTCTCTGATGGAACCCATCTGCTGTTCCTGTCGTATACGAATGAACAATCTTTCCTGCTCCCGCTTTTTCTAACCTTTTGGCAAGTTCATTTTTGCCGGAACCGGACGGTCCGACCAATGCTATCACAGACGGAAATGAAACCGGCTTTTTATCTAACAGCATTGACTCTTTGATCTGATCTATTAACTGCAAAAATTCCCCATAATGATTTACAGATAGAATGCCGCTAAGTGAATCATTCCATGGGCGGCGCATTAAAACCGGATATTTAGCACAACTTTTAAGAATATTATGCGGTCCATCATCTAACGTAACATCAAAACGAACCAGCGATTTCTGGAATCCCATAATAATATTCTGTTCCGGAAAATCAGGAAATGCTGTCAGAATCTGTTCTGCGCGCAGGCTCATAAACTGCGGTGCAATTGCTGTAATAATATATACTTTCCCTTTTTTCTGCAGTTCATGTATGAAATTTTTGGCTTCATCCGTCACTGTCTGCATACGATAAATCCGTTCGTCCTGATAGTACTGCTTGATGATCGATGCCTTACCGACATTTTCCCATGAATTGATATCTTCTAATTTCAGATTCAAGGCATGTTCCTTATTTGCAAGCGTAATTGCATGTGTATTCAGATCAGAAATCACATCATCCCAGTCAATTCCATAAGTCAGCATAAATATCCTCCTATTTTTTACTGCAAGAAAGAATCCTGCTTTACAGGATTCTCCGCCTGCGGCGGGTTGCTCCAGCGACATAATTCCACTCCGACGCAGTGCAATCCTGCCCGGAGGGCTTTTTAATTCATAGGACGTAATTTCCTATGAATTAAAAAATCGGGTGTGAACCAAGTCACACCCGATCGTCATTCATAACAATAAGTCTGCTCGCAAAGCGTGCACTTTATTATTTCTGAGGACCTGCAGAAACTAATGCTTTACCAGCATCGTTTCCTTCGTATTTAGCAAAGTTCTTGATGAATCTGTCAGCAAGATCTTTTGCTTTTGTCTCCCACTCAGATGCATCTGCATATGTGTCACGTGGATCAAGAATACCAGAATCTACACCAGGAAGCTCTGTCGGAACCTCAAAATTGAACATTGGGATTTTCTTTGTCGGAGCTTTAAGAATATCACCAGAAAGGATAGCGTCGATGATTCCTCTTGTATCCTTGATTGTGATTCTCTTTCCTGTTCCATTCCATCCTGTGTTAACAAGATATGCTTTTGCTCCACTCTTCTCCATCTTCTTAACAAGCTCTTCTGCATATTTTGTAGGATGCAGCTCTAAGAATGCCTGTCCGAAGCAAGCTGAGAAAGTAGGTGTCGGCTCTGTGATTCCACGCTCTGTACCAGCAAGTTTTGCTGTAAATCCAGACAGGAAGTAGTACTGTGTCTGCTCTGGTGTCAGGATAGATACTGGAGGAAGTACTCCGAATGCATCTGCTGATAAGAAGATTACATTCTTTGCAGCCGGTGCAGATGATACAGGTTTAACAATATTGGTAATGTGGTTGATCGGGTAAGATACACGAGTGTTCTCTGTAACGCTCTTGTCATCAAAATCAATCTTTCCGTTTGCATCAACAGTAACGTTCTCTAACAGTGCGTTACGTTTGATTGCATTGTAGATATCCGGCTCAGACTCTTTGTCAAGACCGATAACCTTTGCATAGCATCCACCCTCGAAGTTGAATACACCGTTGTCATCCCAGCCGTGCTCATCATCACCGATTAAGAGACGTTTCGGATCTGTAGAAAGTGTTGTCTTTCCTGTTCCGGAAAGTCCGAAGAAGATTGCTGTATTCTCGCCGTTCATATCAGCGTTTGCTGAACAGTGCATGGAAGCGATGCCTTTAAGTGGGAGATAGTAGTTCATCATAGAGAACATACCTTTCTTCATCTCTCCACCGTACCATGTATTGACGATAACCTGCTCTTTGGATGTAATGTTGAATGCAACACATGTCTCTGAGTTAAGACCTAACTCTTTGTAGTTCTCAACTTTTGCTTTTGAAGCATTGTATACGATAAAGTCCGGCTCAAAGTTCTCAAATTCTTCTGCTGTTGGCTTGATGAACATGTTTGTTACGAAATGAGCCTGCCATGCAACCTCAACGATGAAACGAACTGCCATACGTGTATCTTTGTTTGCTCCACAGAAAGCATCTACTACGAACAGTCTCTTGTTTGAAAGTTCTTTCTTTGCAAGATCTTTCACTGCTGCCCATGTTTCCTCTGACATAGGATGGTTATCGTTTGGATATTCTTTTGAATTCCACCATACAGTGTCTTTTGAATTCTCGTCCATAACGATATATTTATCTTTCGGGGAACGTCCTGTATAGATACCAGTCATAACGTTAACTGTACCAAGTTCTGTTTCCTTACCAACCTCATAACCCTCAAGACCTGCTTTGGTCTCTTCCTCGAATAACATCTCGTAAGAAGGATTGTGAACGATCTCTGTTACTCCGGTAATGCCATACTTGCTTAAATCGATATTTGCCATTGCTCTTTAACCTCTTTCCTTTAAAATAATCAGGGTATTTTTTAAAAAATTCCGCTAATATAAATATACACAATGTTATTTTTTTGTCAATCAGTTTTTGTAAAATAATGTCACCCTTTTTTTTATTCTCCGGCTGTAAAATTCTTCTGTTCTAACTCTTTTGCAATCGGTGTGATCTGCACCAGTAAATTCTCCATATTTTCGAACATGGTACTCTTTTGTGTTCCAAGATCATTTGCCCGCTCTATATGCATGCGAACTGTATCATACTCTGCCTTTTCCCGCTCAAGCGAACGGTTTACATCGGCAAGTTTTTCCCTTGAATCATCAAGCACGCCTGCAATCTCCTGCTGTACCTGGTCTGCTCCGCTTGCAGCCGCCGTAATACGGTCAAACACCTCATATGTCTCATCTGCACTCTCTAAGCTTTTCCCGAGTGACTCTTTCGATGTAGCAATGCTCTGGTTTAAATTTTCCGTATCCTGTTCCACTTCCACAATGCTTCCATCTACGGTGCTGACAAGGCTTTTGATCTCACTGGCGAGATTCTTTACTTCCTCTGCAACAACGGCAAATCCTTTTCCCTGCTCCCCGGCACGCGCCGCCTCAATGGATGCGTTCAATGCAAGCATATTGGTCTGGTTGGCAATTGAGATGATCTGTCCCATACATTCTTTGATTTTCTGCACGGATGCCTGGAAATCTTCGAATGTGCGCTGGATCTCATCAAAATGTTCCTGTACTTCCCCTGAACTCTCCTTTAAGCCACCGACTTTCTGCTGTGCCTCTTCCACCGATTTTGTAATATCTTCTCGCACACCGGCAAACTGTCCTGACGTTTCGCCAACTGTTTCAAACGTTTCATGAAAAGAGCCAAGCTTCTCTTTGAGCTGTTCATTTTCCTCTAAAACCGCCTGAAATGCATTCTGGATTTCCTGTAATTCATCCAGAGATCTTACCTCTGTCTGTGAAAGTTTTTTCTGGTAGTCAAGCAGACTTTCAGACACATGTATTACCGGATGCAGATTTAATTTTTCTTCTGTCTGACTCACCTGTTCTTTTATCTCTTTTTTGAATTGAAACATTCTCTCTCCCCCTTACTCAAATACAACACACGACATGGTCTGATTTACAAACTGGCTGTTATAATGTTCCCCAAAACCAACTAAACCTGCATGCATACCAAGTGTCCCCATTGTCTTTAAATACTGATCCATATAATGCTCCTGGGAGAAGAATAGATAACGGAAAATGCAATTTACGGAAAAAACACCAGAAATCCTTGCAAAATCACCTTTGATCTGCCGCACCGTCTCTTCCACGATGGAAGGATAATCATTCGTCTCAAGCAGATAAAGCACATCGGAATCATTGACCTGACGATAGCAGCCCAATGCATTTCCCGCTACTTCTTTGATTGAGATAATACAGATATCCTGCCCGTTCTTTTTACCGATCGGGTTTTTAAAAGTCTGGTTTACAATATCCTGTTCCCGGATACCAAGTGTATCTTCATAGACCTGTTTTGCCGGCTTTCCGTTTAGTTCCCCGACTGTGTATTTACTGCGATCTGTTTTTGATGCAATAAAGCGGTATTGTGGAAGCGGATAATAAATATTTTCCTTGTAAACCCTGACTTTACCTCCGGTATTTTTCACAAATGCAAAAGCATCTGCATCTTCATATACCTTTCCATTTACGGAAACTTTTCCACCATCCCCTGTTCCACCTGTCAGTGAAATTTTCTTTTTTTCCAGAATACTGTACATGGTCGTAAGAACCGCCGCATCATTTCCTGTACAAAAATCAATACAGACAGTATTTTCAGATGACGCATTTATCTTCTGTAAAGCCTTTTCGACCCTGCTGATATATTTGACCGGCATGATGGATGCCTGCTCTAATACGTCTGTCACAGCCTCTACACCTTCAAACGCTGTTACACTGACACCTTTTTCCGTCACACCTGTCTGGTAACTCATTCCGATGCATCCAATGCTCGGTACACCCGGATATAATTCTTCCAGTTCAGCTGCATGAGCTTCAAGCTGCTCTGCATTTGACATCAGGATCAAAAATGCCGGATTCCCCAACCCCCGTACAGCTTCTTTTAAATTTCCACTGGAACTTGTTCCATAACTCTCTTTCATCTGTTTGTCTCTCCTTTATCTTTTCTGTTTCAGATTCCAAACATATCTGTAAAAATTATCCTATTTCCTGTGCTGTCTGTCAAGTTTATCAGCTATATTTTACAACTCTTTTCCGGTTGCTTTTGTGATATCCTTCTTTGTAAATGCTCCAGGCAGCAACTCTTCCAATGTAAATATCTTATAATCATCCGGTGTGTTCACAAGAATCACCTGAAATGTTTCCGGATCACAAAACTCTGCCATGACCTGCCGGCATACCCCACATGGATAAAGATAGTCATCTGCGTCCCCGTTGATCGCAATCGCAGTAAATTCTTTTTGCCCTTCTGATACAGCTTTAAAAAAAGCTGTCCGCTCTGCACAGTTTGTCGGTGTATAGGCAGCATTTTCTATATTACATCCCCGGTATATTTTTCCATCTTTTGTAAGCAGGGCAGCTCCTACCCTGAAATGTGAATACGGTGTATAAGCAAATTCTTTTGCCGCTATTGATTCCTGTGCCAGTTTCTTTATATCCATTTTTGTTTCCTCTCTTTAAATGTGTTAAGTCATCTGTTTATATTTTACCTGAAAAACTCTTTCATGAAAAGTTTTTTTAGAAAACTCTTGTGTCATAAGAAATACTTATGATATGATAAGTAAAAATACTTTAATGTTATAAAGTAATAAATCAAAAAATACGGAGGATTATTATGACTGCCAATCGTTTCTGCGAAATTACCCCGGAATTACAGCATCTGTCAAAGCTCAGCGAACAGTGTGCCAGAATTGATCCTGCTCTCTATACAAAATACGATGTTAAACGTGGTCTGCGCGATATTAATGGTAAAGGTGTTTTAGTCGGTCTTACAGAAATATCTGATGTCTGTTCCACAAAAATGATCGACGGTGAAATGCGCCCGGCAGATGGTGAACTTTATTACCGTGGTTACAATGTCAAAGATATTATTGACGGCACATCGGAAAACAGCCACTTTGGTTTCGAAGAATGTACTTATCTGCTTCTTTTTGGAAAACTTCCCACCAAAACAGAACTGATGGAATTTACAAAAATGCTCAGTGAATACCGTACGCTTCCTACCAGTTTTGTCCGCGATATTATCATGAAAGCTCCAAGCAAAGATATGATGAATACGCTTGCAAGGAGTGTTCTTACGCTCTATTCCTATGACGATCTTGCTGATGATATATCGCTTCCAAATGTACTGCGGCAATGTTTACAGCTTATCAGCCTGTTTCCGCTTCTTTCCGTATATGGTTATCAGGCTTATAAACATTATCATGATGGTGCAAGCCTTTTTATTCATCCACCAAAAGCCGAATATTCCACTGCAGAAAACATTCTGCATATTCTGCGTCCGGACAGCCAGTTTACACCTTTAGAGGCAAAACTTTTAGATACAGCGCTGATTCTTCATATGGAGCACGGAGGTGGAAATAACTCCACTTTTACCACACATCTGGTATCTTCATCCGGAACAGATACTTATTCTGTGATCGCCGCTTCCTTAGGTTCCTTAAAAGGTCCAAAGCACGGTGGTGCCAACATCAAAGTTGTCCGCATGTTTGAAGACATGAAAGCAAACCTCTCCGACTGGAATGACGAAGAGGAAATCAGCCGCTATCTGAGAGCTTTATTACATAAAGAGGCTTTTGACCATGCCGGTCTGATCTATGGTATGGGGCATGCGGTATATTCTCTTTCTGATCCTCGTGCACGCATTTTCCGTTCATTTGTAGAAAAACTGTCTGCCGAAAAAGGCTATGAAAAAGAATTCGCTCTCTATGATGCTGTATCACGATTAGCACCAAAGATCATCGCAGATGAACGTCAGATCTATAAAGGTGTCAGTCCAAATGTCGATTTTTATAGCGGCTTTGCTTACAGTATGTTAGGACTTCCAGTGGAACTTTATACTCCGATCTTTGCGATTGCCAGGATTGCCGGATGGAGTGCCCACCGTCTTGAAGAAGTTGCCATCAACGGTAAGATCATGCGTCCTGCTTATAAAAATATTGGTGAACATAAAGAATATATTCCAATGGAAAAACGCTGACCGGAAAGTCAGCGTTTTTCTCAATTCTGCTATTTTTCTATTGGAAGCTCAAACCAGAATGTTGATCCACATCCGGGGGTGCTCTCCACACCATATCTGGCATGATGAAGTTCCAGAATATTTTTTACGATGGAAAGGCCCAGACCCGTTCCCATTACAGCGCGCCTGTGTGTTTTATCCACTTTATAATAGCGATCCCACACATAAGGAAGTGCATCTTCTGCAATACCTTCTCCGCTGTCTGTCACTTCTATCCGAACATAATCCTGTAAAATTTTCTGACGCACCCACACTGTTTTATCTTTTCCGGTATAATTGACCGCATTGTTGATCAGATTATAGATCACCTGATATATCTTGTATTCATCCGCCTTTACCAGAACTTTTCTGTCATATTCAAAATGTATGCAGTAACCATCCTGCTCTTTCAGTTTATTATAGCGTTCAAGAACAGATTCGATACTTTCCGTCAGATTGTATTCGGTATCATTTTTTTCCATAACACCAGCCTGAAGTTTTGATATATCAAGCATGTCATTTACAAGGTTTGTCAGTCGTCCGGCTTCATCGATCACCACCTGGACGTTTTCCGGTGAGTTTTCTCCCGGAAGGTCCCGCATCACCTCTGCATAGGCAATGATCATCGTAAGAGGCGTTCTTAAATCATGTGATACGTTTGCAATCAATTCCCTCCGCAGAGACTCATTTTTGCCAAGTTCTTTCGCTGTTGCATTGAGCGTATCTGAAAGTTCTGCTACTTCACGATAATCTTTTCCATCAAAACGTACATCAAAATCTCCCTTTGCAAGTGCTTTCGCTGACTCATTGATCCGGATCAGTGACTTTGATATCTGCCTGGATAACAAAAGAGCAATTCCAAGTGAAAGCAAAATCATAATAACCGTGATCCATACCAGCTCAATACGCAGTGTATTGACTGTTGCATCCACCGGTGTCAGTTGTGTATTGACCATCAGAATATATTCCTGACCTTTACACTCCACTGCTTTCACATAGATCACACTCTTAATGCGCTCCTGTCCCCGTTTTTGTAAAAAGCCATGAAAAACACGTTCATTTCCGTTTTCGGTTCCATCTTCTGTGGCAGGTTCTAACGGTTCTTTTTCATCCCTCAGTAAATCTTCTTCTACATTTTCAGGTTTTTTCATGTTATCATCCCAGAACTCCGGGTTGATCCCACCTTCGTATTCTACCTTAAATATACCGCCATGTTCTTTTGCCTGTTCATAATAATATTGTATCTGCTCTGACGGCATATCTGTGAGTCTTGAATTTACAATATACTCTGCGCTGTATATTTCATTCCCCTGTATATCTGTTACATATACCGCCATGTTATTTTTGGCTGCAATATCATGGATCATGGTATCTTTATCTTCTTCGTCTGATGTTAATATTCCTGCAGCCACTGATGTAACCTGTTCTGCTTCCCTGCTTTTGATCATGGTATAAAATGAATCCAGATAACAGATCTGGATCAGCCATAATACAACAAGAAGTATTCCTGTAAATATGAGCAGATAAGTAAATACCCTCCACTTAATACTGATTTTTTCATGCTTCAAACCGGTATCCCACCCCTCTTAGTGTCACTAAAAATTTGCGGTATTCCCCAAGGCTGCTCCTCAAAAGTTTGATATGGGTATCTAATGTTCTGTCATCTCCATAATAATCATATCCCCATACCTCTGTGATCAGCTTCTCACGATCAAGTGCAATATTACGGTTTCTCACCAGATAAAACAAAAGTTCATATTCTTTTGGTGACATTTCGACACGTTTTCCGTCTACGGTCACAGTCCGTCCCGTAAAATCAATAATCAGACCTTCCGCCTGAAAAATTTCATGTCCGTTTCTTACATCTTTTTTATTGTTTCTGCTGATCACAACTTTCACACGCATCATCAGTTCACGTGGAGAAAACGGTTTTACCACATAATCATCGATTCCAAGTTCAAATCCGTGAATCTTGTCATATTCTTCACCGCGTGCCGATAGCATAATAACAGGAATTTCTTTGAATTTGCGGATTTCCCGGCAGGTTGAAAACCCATCCAGTTCCGGCATCATTACATCTAGTATGATCAGGTCAAAATCTTCTTTCCGGCAAATTTCGACTGCTTCCATCCCATCATGTGCCTCTGTGATCTCATACCCTTCAAATTCTCCATATTTCCGGATGATCGCACGGATCTTATCTTCATCGTCTACAACTAAAATGCGTTCCATAACGTCTCATTTCCTCCCACAAACTGACTTTTTTCTGTTCATTACTATAACCGGCTTATGTGACGGCTGTGTGACTATCATCTGTATCTTGTGAAAATATGCTCTCCTATGAACGTCTTAAATGTGCAGGAACTTTTCCCGTGCAGTCTTTAAGCTGTTCTGGAACCATAAAAATGACCCAAGAAAGATCACAAGTTCTGCCAAAGTCAGCTTTCCTAAGAAATTCGTAAGTTCATTGATGATACCAACCAGTCCGACTAGGGCAACGATTCCTCCGAACAACGCCTCTCTCCAGTAAATAAATGCTATAAATCCTGCTGTATCTTTACATTTTTTCATCTCTTCTTCTGCAATTACCATGGCATTGATCCTGCCACTTTTTTTCATCTGAAGTGAAGATACTACCATATAGATCCCAAAAAGCAGAATTACCGCATCAAATACAACCATTACTTTCATTTTAAACCTCCAGCATAAATCTTTGTATTTCGACTTTTTTGTCTCATGTTTTTTATTATAAACGCAATACAAAATTGGCGCAACCGGACGTTTTAATTTGTTTTTTTACATAAAATCCCATATTTTCGGTCAAGAAACATTGAACTCTTGCGCCGATTAGTGTAAAATAAAAACAACATACTTATAGAAGGGGGCAAAAAACCATGAAATTTGATGACACAAAAATTCTCATCAGTGACGATTCTATTTTAGCAAGAAAACAGTTAAAGGATATCCTCTCCCAGTTTGGCACACCAACATTTTTAGAGGCTGCAAACGGACAGGATGCTATTGATATTTACAAAAAAGAATCCCCTTCGCTTGTATTTCTTGACATCGTTATGCCGATCAAAGATGGCAATGCTGTCATACATGAGATTACTGATTTTGATCCAGATGCTACTATCATTATTGTCTCTTCTGTCGGTACGCAGTCCCAGCTCCGCGAAGCCATTGAGGCAGGTGCCAGTGATTTTATCCAGAAACCGATCAATGCGGATCAGATCGAACATATTATTACTTCAAGATTTGAAGGGAGATAGACATGTACGCTCAATTTTTCGGAAACTACTTATTATCACACGGAATCACAAAAGAACAGTTAATGCATGCTATGCAGGAAGCAAATTCTGAGCATCCGAAATTAGGAACTCTCGCCATGCATGCAGGATATATGTCAGCCAGTGAAGTGGACCGCGTAATCATCATGCAGACACATGAAGATAAACGTTTCGGCGAACTTGCCATCCGCGAGGGCTATCTGACAGAAGCACAGGTTACAGAGTTACTGCAGACACAGAATCCTAACTTCTTACTTCTTGGTCAGGCATTATTAAATGATGGTGTTATTAATAATGAGCAGCTTCAGTCTCTTATCATCGGTTATCAGTCAGATAATGAACTTTATGATGCAGATATGTCCGCAGAGACAAAGGATATCGTAAACCACCTTGTAGAAAATTTCTTTGTCGTTGCAGAACGTCAGCTTTCACCTGGTGAACTTTCTTTCCTGCATCTTTTGTTTAACGATCTCGTTCGTTTTATCGGAGATGATTTTTCACCAGTTCGCCCTGAACTTTGTAAAGAATATCCGACAAACTATTGTATCAGCCAGCAGATCAATGGTAAATTTTCCATCCGTACTTATATCGATATGCCGGAAAGCACCTGCATTGCATTTGCATCCCGTTATGTTGATGAAGATTTCAACAGTTTTGATGAATATGTACAGTCCTCTCTTGAAGATTTCTTAAATCTCCACAATGGTCTGTTCAATGTTAATATGTCAAATGAACAGGGACTTGAATTACAGCTTGATGTTCCAAATGTTGTGACAGATGAATTGATCACATTTGAACATGAAGCATATCTGTTACCGGTTGTTTATTCTTTCGGAACGATTCATTTTATCTTTGAACTGATTCACAACGAATTATAAATTTCATTATGACAAAAAAACGACTGTGCAAAACACAGTCGTTTTTTTGATGAAAATAGAATGTTTGCGGAATGAACATTCTATTTTCTGTTATCTGCTTATTTATTATATTCCAAGGAACTGTTTTACAACCTCTGGCATCTCTTCCACTTCACATACAGTCTTATGGCGAACCTCGGCACTGCGGATTTCCTCGATTGCCTGTGGAATTTTTACATTGCCGATCCTGCTTAATTCATCCACCAGCTCAAACTCAGATAAAGAATCATATTTTGGATCAATCGCATCCATAACGCTTCTGCTGAATTTAAACGGACTTGCTGTTGATGCGATCACGGTCTTGGTATCTGTGTCATTCGTATCTTTTTTATATTTATGATATACAGATGCAGCAACTGCTGTATGTGTATCAATCACATAACCTGTTTTCTCATACAGATCACGGATGGTATCTGCTGTCTCTTTCTCGCTCGCATAATTTCCGTAGAAATCAGCAAGTTTCTCTTTCATTTCCGGTGTGATCTCGTATTTACCGGTTGTATTTAATTCTTTCATCAATGCAGCATTCTTCACAGCATCCTCACCTGCAATACGATAGATCAGACGTTCAAGGTTGCTTGAGATCAGAATATCCATAGATGGAGAACTTGTCAGCATAAATTCGCGGTTCTTATCATAGGTACCGGTAGAGAAGAAATCATAAAGGACTTTATTCTCATTTGAAGCACAGATCAGTTTTGCTACCGGAATGCCCATATTTTTTGCATAAAACGCTGCCAGGATATTTCCAAAATTACCGGTAGGCACTACGATATTAATTTTCTCGTCTTTTGCGATCACACCGTTTGCATATAATTTTGCATATGCATATACATAGTATGCAATCTGTGGTACCAGACGTCCGATATTGATAGAGTTTGCAGATGAAAACTGATATCCTGCAGCGTCCATCTCCTCTGCAAGTTCTGCATCAGAAAACATTTTCTTAACACCGGTCTGTGCCTGGTCAAAATTGCCATGGATACCAACAACAAAAGTATTATCACCTTTCTGTGTTACCATCTGCTTTTCCTGTACCGGGCTGACACCATTCTTTGGATAAAATACAATGATCTTGGTTCCCTTTACATCTGCAAAGCCTGCCAATGCTGCCTTTCCGGTATCACCGGATGTAGCGGTCAGGATCACGATATCATTTTTGACATTATTCTTTCTTGCTGCAGTGATCAGAAGATGTGGCAGAATGGATAATGCCATATCTTTAAAAGCGATCGTCGGACCATGGAACAATTCAAGATAATACGCACCATCTGCGTCCACTAACGGTGCGATCTCTTCTGTATCAAACTTACTGTCATAGGCAGCATTAATACAGTTTTTCAGCTCTTCTTCTGTATAATCTGTCAGAAACAGTCTGAGTACTTCATAGGCAGTCTCCTGATAAGTCATCTTAGAAAGTTCTTCCATGCTTACATCCAAAGACGGGATCTCAGTCGGTACATATAAACCGCCATCATTTGCCAGTCCTTTTAAAATTGCCTGTGATGCTGTCACTTTTTCATTTGCGTCTCTTGTGCTTGCATACATTAATTCCATTTTCTTCGTCCTCTTATCTTTTTATTCATCGTAATTAAGTTTGGGATTTCCAATTCCTTCCAGTATTATATCAATACTTTTTAGTATTATATAGGAAATGATTGCTTCATGTCAATGCTTTAACGTATGAAAATATTATTTTACAAAAATCGCATCATCTTGCAACCTTTCCGGAAACATGATATGCTGATTACATCTCATCAATGCATCATAACAACTTTAACCGCAGAATGGAGATTTTTATGTTAAAAGGAGTTTTTCCTGCTACAAAAATAGATGGAACCATCTACTATCGTTCCAGCATCAATTATTCCGGCAAACACATCAGTCTTGGAAGTTTTTCATCAGAAGATACCGCTCATCTGGCTTATAAGGAAGCATCACAGGCTCTTTCTGACTCAGTCATAACCATTGACAATGTCTACTCATACAAAACAACTCTTCCATATGAAAAAATCATCATTTTGCTTAATTTTCGTGATAATGGACTCTATTTTAAAAATCCGATCTATCTCCGTAAAGGATATTTCAGTTATTTTCTTTCAGAACATGAAGAATTAAAATTTGACATTGACGATCTTTTTTATTATTCCAGTCACAAGATCCAGAAACGGCAGGGACACCTTTTTGTCAGTGATTACGGGATGCAGTATTCCATTCTGTCACGCTATGGGATACGTCCATATGCAGTTGCCGGCAGGGATTATCAGTTTGTCAACGGGGACCCATCGGACTATCGTTATGCTAACATCCTTGTGATTAACCGTTTTCACGGTGTCGCTCGTTATATGGTAAAAGGAATTACCAAATATCGTGCTACGATACATATTAATGGCAACTATATCGTCGGAACCTATTCTAGTGAGGAAAAAGCTGCTATTGCATATAACAAGGCTGCAGACCTCGCAAAAGCCGCCGGAATCCAAAAAGATTTTCCTGAAAATTATATTGATACACTTTCACCAAAAGAATATGCGGAAATTTATACAAAAATAAAGCTGTCTGAACGTTATCTTTCTTATCTAAAAAACTCTGGCACAATATGATCTTTGATGCATAGCCTGACTGAAAATGTCAAGTTGTGCTCGCCTGTTTTCAAAATCGCGTTATTGTATATTTATCTAAAAAGTAGTACAATAAACGCAAATGTTTTGATGAATTACCATTACTACTGAATAACTATACATAAAGGGAGACATATTTATGAGCCAAACCACTTTCAGCGATCTTGAACGAAATAATAAAACCTGTATGTATGCTCATCTGATTGATTCGAGTATCATGACACTGTTTTGTATTTTGCAGGTGCTTTCCGGACTTCAGACCTGGGGTTATATTCTTATCATTATGATTCTCGGTTTTGCACCTGTCATTGCAGAATTTTATTTCTGGAACAAATCACATGAATCAGCCGCAATCAAACATCTCGTTGCGATCGGTTTTGCTGTTTTTTACAGTTTTGCACTTTTTACTGCCACAAACGGTCTGGTTTTTTTATTCG
Source organism: Roseburia sp. OF03-24 (assembly GCF_003463035.1). NCBI lineage: Bacteria > Bacillati > Bacillota > Clostridia > Lachnospirales > Lachnospiraceae > Roseburia > Roseburia sp. OF03-24. Next base: position 27,807 of record NZ_QSCK01000014.1, read on the forward strand.
TTATTCCAATGATTTTAATTATTTCCGTTTATAACGATGCAAAATATTCTCTTATGGTCAACGCCGGAACCACGATTGAAAGTCTTATTGTCGTAATTGTAGGTTCTCAGAATGGAAAATTTGGTTATTCCGGACAGGACAATGCTGTGATCCAGGTCGTCATTATGATTATGGTCGGTATTTATTCTTACTATACTTCACAGACTTTAAACCTCAATATGACACAGAAAATCAAACGTGCCGAGGAATCCCAGACACAGTCAGAGAAATTACTGACAAACCTGTCTGAATTATCAGATCATGTTAATCAGGAAATCAACAGTATCCATCAGGAACTTGATAAATTAAGCACCGCAGCCCAGACAACCCAGCATGCCATGCAGGAAGTATCCAGCGGTACAGCAGATGCAACAGAAGCAGTTATGGAACAGGGTGTGCAGACAAAATCCATTCAGGATAAAATTGTGTTTGTCAATGATGTAACACAGCAGATCAGTGAAAATATGCAGCACACGTTAGACATCGTAACAGAAGGAAGTAATTCCATGCACCTTCTTGTCAGCCAGGTAGATACTTCTGTTGAAAACAGCGTGGAAGCTGCCGCAAAGTTAGAAACATTAAATCATTATATGGAAGAAATGCATTCTATCGTAGAACTGATCGGCGGGATTACATCCCAGACCAGCCTTCTCGCACTAAACGCAAGTATTGAAGCGGCAAGAGCCGGAGAAGCAGGAAAAGGGTTCTCTGTTGTTGCCACCGAAATCACAGGAATGGCTTCACAGACAAAGGATGCGACCATAAAGATAACTGAGTTGATCAATAATGTTACTTCTGCTATCAATGAAGTTGTTACTGTGATACAGCAGATGATTGGCGGTATCAATCAGGAAAAAGAAAGTGCGCAAAATACTGCAGACAGCTTCTCTTCCATTCATGAAAATACACTTTCCATTCAAAATGGTATACAGAACCTGACCACAAGCACCTCAGAATTAAAAGATGCAAATCAGGTTATTTCTGATTCCGTCCAGACACTTTCTGCAATATCAGAAGAACTGACTGCACATGCACACGAGACGTTAGAAGCCGAAAGTAAAAACACAGATATACTTGATAATATTGCTTCAAAAATGCAGGAACTCGTAACATTTACCCAAAAACAGTTTTAAATTTATTGAAAAAAATACATCTGACAACCGGAGTATTGTTGTCAGATGTATTTTTTTGATAAATTGCTATTTCCATCTGTCTGCTTTACAAAACTGTCATTTCTATATATTTTCTACTGCATCGCGAAGTTCATCTGCCATACTCTGCACGCAGGATGTCTGTGACGAAATCTCCTCCGATGTTGCAGCAATCGTTGCTACTTTCTCGTTCATTTCATTAATATTCTCAATCAGATCTTTGATCGAATCAATGCTTGCATTAATCTTAGGAATGATCTCTTCTGCTTTCGCATCATTTTCAACGATCAGATTTTTTGTCGAATCAGACAATTCACGTATTTCGCTTGCAACTACTGCAAATCCGCGTCCCGCTTCTCCTGCCCGTGCCGCCTCTATGGAAGCATTCAGTGAAAGAAGATTTGTCTGTCCTGCGATCGAGGAAATATCCTCATTACTTGCCTTATAAATATTAATAAAATCAGATATCGTTGCCAAAGAGCTGTTTAACTGCTGACAGAAATTGGAAATTTCCTGTATATGCTGTGCAAGAGTTGTCGCCTCGTTTGCTGACGTCTCATTGGCAGCACCCAGCTGATCAATATTATCGCTCAAAGATACAAACTGTTCTGTAATGCCGGCAAGTTTCTGATTATGAATCTCTTGTTTTTGCTGTTCCTCCTCCATAAGATTCTGGATCTTTTCTTTTTCATTTTCTGCAACACTCTTAACATAATGTACACAGTTTTCTTTTACATTCACATGATTATAGATTGCCTTTGCCATATTGCGGCAGGATGAATAGCCACAGGACTCACAGTTAATTTTTTGGCTGGCTGCATCCATCTTATTCATGGATGTAAAGATCTCCTGGATTTCATGCTCGGAAGGCTCTTTAATAACAACATTCTTATTTGTATATTTACGCACGAAATCATTGATATCCAGATCTGCAAATGCTTTCATCAGATTTGCGAGGCGTTCATTTTCCGGCACGGAGTCATCCCATGGAGAACCATTCTTTCCTTTTTTCCAAAACAGTCCCTTTTTCGTTTCTGTCCTGTCGGAAGCTCTGTTTCGCATATCACTTAACGTCAGCATAACATCATCCGTATTGCGTTCCGGTTCTGTAGCTGTTCCGTAGATGCATCCTTTCGAACAGTTTAAAATATCGACCATAAATGGCTGTCTCCTGTTTGTTCTGATACGTTCTAAGTACTCATGCAGGTAGCGATAAGCCTCCTCTTCGCCCTCTACCTGTCTTACCACCTGTTCTTTTCCAAGAAAATGCTCTACATTCTCTCTGAGTCCACCCGGCATCGGATAAAGCGCACCCATCCCATATTCCAGTTCGTCCTCATATTCCTTACAGCCCTGATATTTATTTCCAATCGTTTCAAAAAGCTTTTTAAATGTCACATTATATTTTACATAGCCATAGCAATTTGGATCTGTAATCTCTGTCTTCTTTGCGATACAAGGACTGATAAATGCAAGTTCATCATCACATTTTAAATATTTTTTTATGTAAATTGCCATACACATCATCGGACTATGAATCGGCATCATTTTCGGCAGTAATTCCGGAATATATTTTTCCACATAATTGACAACTGCCGGACATGGCTGGGAAATGCCACCCAGAAACTGATGTTCTGTAATATATTTTAAATATCCCCATGTCGTGATATCTGCACCGAAAGAAACACTGTAAATATGATTTACACCTTTTTCCTTCAGATATCCAAGTACCTTTTTATACTCATGCGGATAATTTGCCAAAAATGCAGGAGCTAAAATAACAGAAATCTTTTTTCCTGCTTCTAATGCTGTAAAAAATGATTTTGTGTCATCCTGATATTCTCTGGCATTATGCTCACATGCATCAAAACATGCCCCACATGCAATACATTTTTCAGAGTCAACTGTTACCTTTCCTGCATCTGTTGCAACATTGGCGATCAGCACCGGACAATCTCTTACACATTTGTTGCATCCGGTACAATTATCATTTGCGTAAATAAGTTCCATTTTGTCCACCCACTTTGTATAATTTTCATAAAAAATATATTGTTATAGTGATATTTTATCATATTTTTGTGTTAATAACAATTTTTATCACTTATTTTTTTGAATGTTTATAAAATAATATACAAAAGAACAGACCGCTTTGAGCAGCCTGTTCTTTTGTTCTTCTAATTGTACTTAAATTAAAGAATAATCTTCTTCGGACATTTCTGTGCACAGATACCACATCCGACACATTTTTCCTGATCAATATATGCTACATTGTCAATGACATGTACGGCATCTTTCGGACAGTTCTTCTCACAGAGATGACATCCGATACATCCAACGGAACATGCCTTCATTACATTCTTGCCGACATCCTTAGAACTACACTGAACAATATGTTTTGCTGAGTAAGGAACAAGCTCGATTAAGTGTTTCGGGCAGGCAGCTACACATTTACCACAAGCCTTACATGCCTCTTTGTCAACTAATGCAATGCCGTCTACGATATGGATCGCATCAAATGGACATGCTTTCACACAGGAACCATATCCCAAGCAGCCATAGTTACATGCTTTGGGTCCACCGTTTGGAACAAATGCCATAGATGCACAGTCCTCATTACCGGTGTACTCATAGTCTTTCTGTGTCTTATCACAGGTACCTGCACATTTTACGAAAGCAACTTTTTTCTCACCCTCGCCAGCATCTACACCCATGATCGCACCGATCTTTGCCGCAACCGGTGCACCACCGACCGGACACTGATTTACCGGTGCTTCACCTTTTGCGATCGCTGCAGCAAGTCCGGAACATCCGGCATAACCACAACCACCACAGTTATTTCCTGGAAGTTCGCCTAAGATGGCAACTTCCTTCTCATCAACTTCTACTTTGAATTTTTCTCCGGAAATACCAAGGAAAAATCCAATCAAGATACCTACGCCGCCCACAACAAGGGCTGCAACTAATATTGCTGTAACGTTCATCTTATTTTTCCTCCTAAATCATTCCTGAGAATCCCATAAACGCGATAGACATCAAAGCTGCTGTGATCAGAACGATCGCAGTACCCTGAAATGGTTTTGGAATATCATTGTATTCAATTTTTTCACGCAGACCTGCCATCAGAACGATCGCGATCAGGAATCCGAATGCAGTTGCAAAACCATTTACAACACTCTCTAAGATTCCATATTCTTTTGTAACGTTTGTTAATGCAACACCTAATACGGCACAGTTTGTAGTGATAAGAGGAAGGTATACACCTAAACTCTGATACAATGCCGGCATTGATTTCTTTAAGAACATCTCAACAAACTGTACTAATGCTGCGATAACAAGAATAAATACGATCGTCTGTAAATAAGTAAGATCGATCCCCTTGCTCATCAGATAGCTGTTTGCAAGAATAAATTTATAGATCAGTGCTGTTACAAACGAGGAAATCGTGATAACGAACACAACTGCACCGCCCATTCCGGCTGCTGTCTCTGTTTTCTTGGAAACTCCTAAGAACGGACAGATACCAAGGAACTGACTTAATACAACGTTATTTACAATCGCAGAACCGATTGCAATCAAAAGTAATTCTTTCATCTGTACCTATCCTCCTACTCTTCTTTTCCGGCAGCATCTGCTTTTACAGTTGCTTTACCGCTGCAGTGTGCAGCCTGGCTGCAGCCGGAGCAGTCGCCGCTCAAGCATCCTGCAGGCTCTGCTAACGGTTTTCCTTTTGCTTCCATCTTCGCTCTTACAATGTTCATAATAGCAACCAGACAGGACAATACTAAGAATGCACCAGGAGCCATAACGAAAATTGTGATCGGTGTAAACCATTTTAAGGATAAGATCTGGAATCCGAAGATCTGACCTGCTCCTAAAAGTTCACGGATCAAACCGATGCAGGTAAGACCAAATGTAAATCCAAGTCCCATACCAATACCATCAAACATAGACGGGATTACCGGGTTCTTAGAAGCATAGCTTTCTGCACGTCCAAGGATGATACAGTTTACTACGATAAGAGGAATATATACACCTAAAGACTCGGAAAGGCTTGGTGTATATGCCTGCATGATAAACTGAACCATGGTAACAAGTGATGCAACGATTACGATGAATGCCGGCATACGGACACCATCCGGGATCACTTTACGGAATGCTGAAATCAGCATATTGGATAAAATAAGTACCACTGTTGTGGAAAGTCCCATACCAAGTCCGTTGACTGCTGAGGAAGTAACCGCCAATGTCGGACACATACCAAGCATCAGAACGAAGGTAGGATTCTCCTTGATAATACCGTTATATAAACGTTCTACATTCTTGTTCATTAATTTGTACCTCCCGCTAAAACATTCTGGAAGTATGTCAGGCAGGCATTTACACCGTTAGCCATAGCTTTTGATGTAATGGTAGAACCTGAAATTGCTTCGATCTCGTTGTCGGCTGACGGAGCTGACTTAACAACGGTAAAGGAATCTACTTTTTTGTTTTCAAACTGACCGTAGAAATCTTCTTCCTGCGCCTTCATACCAAGACCAGGTGTCTCAGAAATAGATGTGATGGAATAACCATTTACAGTTCCATCATTCTGGATACCTACGGAGAATGTGATAGATCCCTGACTTCCGTCCTTTGCGGTTACCGTAAATACATAACCAAGTGTATTTTCGGATGCATCCTGTGCTGCAACTACTGTCTCGATCTCATCGGAATATCCGTTTTCATCTAACAGAGCCTGTGCTGCGTCTGCATCAAAATCTGCATAATCTGTAAAATGATCTGCATCTGTAAATACCTGTTTGTAGGCATTCTGTGTTTTTTCTTCATTTACCTTGTCAATTGAAGGTTTTGTGACACCGTACACAACTCCAAGTAAAAGTCCAAGTACGATTGTAAAAGCAAATAAAATTAATGCGTCATGAACGATCTTCTTATTCATCTTATTTGCCTCCTTCCTGCTTTTTGGCTTCTTTTACCATGCCAAATGCTCTCGGAACTGTATATTTCTCGATCATCGGAACTAAGATATTGCTTAAGATGATTGCAAAAGAAACACCTTCTGCATTTGCACCAAAGCAACGGAACAGTCCGGTAAAGATACCACAGCAGATACCAAAGATGATCTGTCCCATTGGTGTGATCGGTGAAGTAACATAATCAGTAGCCATAAAGAATGCACCAAGCATGAGACCACCACCGCAGAGCTGTGCTGTAATATAAGTCCAGTCAGCACCATGTCCGCTGAAAAGAAGCATGAAAACAACAAATGTTATAATATAGCTTGCCGGGATTCTAAGATCGATCACTCCCATTAAAATCAGGAAGATCGCACCGATCAGAATAGCGATTGCAGAAGTCTCACCGATTGTTCCGGCAGTACGTCCGATCAGCATATCCATGGTATTTACTGCATCCCCGTTTCTCATTGCCGCAAGCGGTGTTGCTCCGGTATAAGAATCAATCGTAAAGTTTGTCATGTTCGCTGCAAATGCGATCAGAAGGAAACATCTTGCACCCAGTGCAGGGTTCATGAAGTTCTGTCCGAGGCCGCCGAACATACATTTTACAACAATAATTGCAAATACACCGCCAAGAACTGCTTCCCACCATGGAAGTGTAGCCGGGAGGTTCAATGCTAAAAGTAATCCTGTCACAACAGCACTCAGATCATTGATCGTCTGTTTTTTATGTACGATCTTGTTAAAGATCCACTCTGATGCAACACAGGATGCGATTGTTACTAAAATTAAAATCAGTGCTCTGTATCCAAAGTTATAGATACCAAATAAAGTTGTCGGAAGCAATGCAATAATTACATAAAGCATGATTCTTTCCGTTGTATCTTTGGAACGCACATGTGGTGATGATGAAACATGATATAAATCACTCACAGGAATCCACCTCTTTCTTCAGTTTTAAAATTTTATTTAATATTGTGAAAACACATTTTCCGAAAATCTCTGCGAATCATGCTTTCATTATTTCTTGTTGCGTTTTGCAGCAAGAACCTGTTTCTTCATGGTCTTAATGGACTGTGCAAGCTGTCTCTTCGCCGGGCATGCAAAACTGCAGCTGCCGCACTCCACACACTCTAATCCATGCCATTTTTCAAATTCTTCGGAAAGTCCCTTATCTGAGAACTTTGCAAGTCTTGACGGGATCAACTGCTCCGGGCATGCCTCCACACAACGTCCGCAGTTGATACATGCTGTCTGTAATTTCTCTGCTGCTGCAACCTCATCCTGTGACATACATAACAGGGAAGATGATGTCTTTGTGGTCGGAACGTCTAATCCAAACATTGCAAATCCCATCATCGGACCACCGGAAATGATCTTTTCAGGTTGTACTTTAAATCCACCAGCCGCATCAACGAGTTCCTGATAACTCGTACCGATGTTATATAAAAAGTTGCCAGGATGCTCGATCGCATCACCAGTGATCGTAGAGATACGGTTTGTTACCGGTTTGCCAAGTTTGACAGCATTGTAAATTGCAATGATCGTCTCAACATTGTCTACGATACAACCAGCATCTGCCGGAAGCATTTTAGAATTGATAGAACGTCCTGTTACCGCGTAAATCAGCTGACGCTCACCACCCTGCGGATACTTTGTCTCTAACGGACAAACCTCGATACGCGGCTCATCTTTTACAAGTTCCTGCAGTTTTTCGATACAATCCGGTTTGTTATTCTCAATACCGAATACACCTTTTGCTTTGTCAAAAATCTGAAGGATGATCTTCATACCACCGATCAGTTCTTCCGGATTTTCTAACATTCTCCGGTAATCTGCCGTCAGATACGGTTCACACTCTGCACAGTTTGCAATAATGTACTCAATTTTCTCCGGTTCTTTCGGTGATAATTTTACATGAGTCGGGAAACCTGCACCACCCATGCCGACAACACCGGCTTCTTTTACTTTACCAATGATCTCTTCTTTTGATAAAGCAGTTACATCTTCACACGGTGTATAAGAAACCTCTTCGAACGCTCCGTCGTTTTCGATCACGATGGAATTGACCATATCGCCAACTGCCACACGACGCGGTTCAATAGCTTTTACAGTACCGGAAGCAGATGCATAAATTGGAGACGATACAAAACCGCCCGCTTCTGCGATTTTCTGTCCCTTTAATACTCTGTCGCCTTTCGCCACTATCGGACTTGCAGGTGCTCCGATATGCTGTGATAACGGATACACCAGGTCGCCCTTGGGTAAAACTTCCACAATTGGCGCATCCTTTGCTAATTCCTTGCCTTCGTAAGGATGGACGCCGCCTTTAAATGTCTTTAAACCCATTTTTCGTGCCCCACTTTCTCTTAATTGTATTCTATTCTATGATATAGCTCATAGAACATTTATCCTATAGATTATACCACAAAATGATACATATTACATCTGTTCCTTGTATTTTTTTTAGTACCTTTTGACAAAATTTTCACAATTATTGAGATAATTCCACCAATTAAGAGTAATTCCATTTTCCTTATATATATGATAAAATTGCAGTAATCCAATGAATTTACCTGCCATAAATGGCAGTACATATAGGGAATACACATGCGCAGAAAAAGCGCAGGAATGGAGACTTTTATGAAATACTGGCACGAAGAAATGCCTTTTACATTAAACGATTCGCTGACAGAACAGATATTTACAGAAAAATCTCTTTTTTTTGATATAGAGACAACCGGATTTTCAGCTGTCCGCACATCACTCTATCTGATCGGATGTGCTGCGCGGAAGAAAAATCTGTTGATTGTCGATCAGTTTTTTGCAGAAACTCCAGCAGATGAATCGGATGTGCTGCATGCATTTTTAGATTATCTGAAAAATTTTGACACGATCATCACATTTAACGGAATCGGTTTTGATATTCCGTACCTGACAAACAAATGCCAGAAATACAAAATTTCCGCACCATTTTCTTCCTATGAATATGTTGATATTTATAAAATGATCTCCGGCTTCCGTTTTCTTTTTGCCCTGCCTGATCTCAAGCAGAAAACAGTGGAACAATTCATCGGTTTAAACCGCCAAGATATGTATAACGGCGGCGAACTGATCAAAGTATATCAAGAATATCAGAAAAATCCCGATGAGAAACTTATCTCTCTTTTAAAACAGCACAATTATGAGGATGTTATCGATATGCCAAAACTTCTCTCTGTCCTGTCCTACGTAAAACTGTTTGACGGGGCATTTACCGTAACATCCATCAATGCAAATGAATATGTCTCTTATGACGGCAGACCATGCAGGGAGCTTCTCTTTTCTCTGCAAAACGATTTTTCGGTTCCTAAACGTGTTTCCTGTCATTATGAGGATTTCCATCTAGTGGTCGATACAGACCAGACAACACTCTGTGTCCGCTTATATACAGGAGAGCTTAAATATTTTCTTTCTGATTATAAAAACTACTGGTATCTGCCCGAGGAGGATCTCGCTATCCCTTCAAGCCTTGCTGCATCGATTCCAAAAGAACGCAGGAAAAAGGCTACCGCAGGAACCTGTTATGAAAAAAGGAATGCCATTTTTCTTCCCCAGTATCAGGAAATCGTAAAACCGGCATTCCGGCATATGTTTAAAGATAAGAAAAGCTACTTTGAACTTACAGAAGATTTTGCTGTTTCCAAAGAAATGCAAAGAGAATATTGTCTGCATGTACTGCAGTTTATCTGCAATAAAAAAATGTAGTCTTTACAAAAACCAATAAAAATCTTATCAAAAAACAGGAAGTCTGAAATATGACTTCCTGTTTTTCATCTCAGAGACTCTGATGTCTCTTATCTTTCTTATATATCTTTTACTGTTTTTCAAAGAAAAACGATGTATGTCTGTCAAATCCAAGTTCTCTGTAATTCATGATCTGCTCTGTGCTTCCAATAAAAAGCACGCCACCAGGCTGGAGAGCTTTATGGAATTTCTGATAGATCACATCTTTTGCCTCTTCTGTAAAATAAATAACCACATTACGGCAAACGATCAGATTGCAGCCACTTGGATAAGGATCTTTTAGCAGATCATGTTTCTTAAATTCCACTCTTTTTTTGATCTCATCTGAAATCTGATAGGAAGAACCAACTTTTGTGAAATATTTTTTCTTAAGGTCATCCGGTACGGAAGCGATACTCTTTTCATTGTACAGCCCCATTCTTGCTGTATCGAGCACCTGATTGTCAATATCTGTCGCAATGATCTTAATATTAGTAAGCGGCACCTGTCTTGAAAGAGCCATGACAAGTGAATATGGCTCATCTCCTGTCGAACAGGCTGCACTCCAAATTTTCAGGTTTTTACCAAATTTTTTAATCAGTGCCGGAAATACCTCTCCCTCTAATATCTTCCACTGATCTGGATTACGATAAAACTCAGAAACATTGATCGTCAGGAAATTGATAAACTGATCAAATTTCTCTTTATCTTTCTTAATCAGGGCTACATAATCATTGTATGTCTTGACATTGTTCTTGGTGATCAGCGTATTAATACGACGACGCATCTGTTTTTCCTTGTAAGAATTCAGATCGATTCCTGCAAGCTGTAAAATATCTTTTTTAAACTTTTCATAATTATCGGTTTCAAGCATAATCTACTTTCCTCCTGTTTCCTTTTGCACAAAAGTTCTGTAAAAACAGATTTACTTTCATGCCATATCAAAAATAGGCTTTACACATTCTGTGAAAGCCTATTTTTCATCCATATTACTGTATACGGAATTTAGTTCTCTTCTGCTGCAACTGCATCGATATCGACATCTGCAACATCAGCATCTTCTGACTCATTTGTCTCAGGAGCAAGTAATGCTTTGATGGAAAGACTGATCTTCTTCTCGTCCTCGTTGAAATCAACGATCTTAGCTTCAATCTCCTGACCTACTTTTAATACATCAGATGGTTTCTCAATATGCTCTTTTGCAATCTGGGAAACATGCAGTAATGCGTCAACACCCGGAGCAAGCTCTACGAATGCACCAAAGTCTGTCATTCTTGCCACTTTTCCTTTTACAACGTTTCCAACCGCATATTTCTCTGCAGCACCATTCCATGGATTCTCTGCCGGGAATTTCATGCTGAGTGCAATCTTTGTCTCATTAATGTCTTTGATGAATACACGTACATGATCACCAACATTAAATACTTTCTTAGGACTTTCTACTCTGCCCCAGGACATCTCAGAGATGTGAAGCAGACCGTCAGCTCCGCCAAGATCAATAAATGCACCGAAGTCTGTTACATTTTTAACAGTTCCTTCCATAACATCACCGACTTTGATCTTTGCAAAAAGTTCTTTCTGCTGCTCTAATTTCTTAGCAACTAAAAGCTGTTTTCTGTCACCGATGATTCTTCTGCGTTTTGGATTAAACTCACTGATTACAAATTCGATATCCTGATCTTTGTACTTGGATAAATCTTTCTCGTAAGTATCAGATACAAGGCTTGCCGGGATAAATACTCTTGTCTCATCCACGATAACGCAAAGACCACCATCTAATACCTGTGCTACTTTTGCTGTTAATACTTCTTTGTTTTCAAATGCCTCTTCTAATCTCTTGCTGCCTTTTTCTGCTGCAAGACGTTTGTATGTGAGTAATACCTGTCCCTCACCGTCGTTTACCTTAAGAACCTTTGCTTCCATGGTGTCGCCGACAGATACCAGTGTTGTTAAATCAACGTTAGCTTCATTCGTATATTCATTACGAGTAATGATTCCGTCTGATTTGTAGCCGATATTTAATACGATCTCATCAGGTTTTACATCGATAACGGTACCTTCAACTACCTCTCCATTTCTTATTGTTTTAAATGATTCCTCCAGCATTTGTTCAAAGCTCATTTCTGACATTCTTTTGAACCTCCTCAATAATTTTGTTTGGGGTAGAAGCCCCTGCGGTAATACCTACGTTATCGATGGACTCAAAACATGTGACATCCAAATCTTTTACAGTTTGTATATAGTAAGTATTGTTGCATTCGTTTTTACATATTTCAAACAACTTCTGCGTATTGGAACTATTTCTGCCCCCTATGACAATCATGGCGTCCACATCACGGGCAATCTTTGCTGCCTCAGTCTGTCTTTCCTCGGTGGCATTGCAGATTGTATTTAAAACAATTATATCATAACCTTTTTTATTTATAATTTCAACTAATTCTTGAAATTTATTGTAATTAAATGTCGTTTGTGCTACAATACATACCTTTTTCCCAGATTCTGCCTGATATTTTTCTGCTTCTTCCGGGGTTGAGATCACAGCCGTATGCGGATCAAGCGACCAGCTTTTGATTCCTTTCACCTCAGGATGTTTTTCATTTCCAATAATTACAATCTGTGCTCCATCGCTACTATATTTTTCCACAAGGCGGTGTATCTTTAACACAAACGGACAGGTTGCATCCACAAGTGTATAACCCAGTTCTTTTATTTTTTCGGATATTCCCTTTTCCACTCCATGTGCACGAATGATAACTGTTCCACCCTGCGGTGCCCTCTCTTCAAATTCTTCAACACTCTCTAAAACAGTCACTCCTTTTTCTTCCAGGTCATGCACCACTTCTTCGTTGTGAATGATCGGACCAAACGTATAGATCGGCTGATTTTTGCTGATACTCTTTTCTAACTGCTCATATACGGTATCGACTGCACGCTTCACTCCAAAACAAAAACCCGCACTTTTTGCCAATGTTACTTTCATATTTTCAGATTTCCTTTTTATACTTCCTTTTCTGCCTTCAGATAAACCTGATAAATGGCATCTACCACTTCATCAATATTCATTTCCGAGCTGTCAACTAAAACAGCATCCTCTGCCTGACAGAGCGGTGATGTTTCGCGGTGCATATCGCGGTAATCGCGGTCGATGATATCTTTCTCAATTTCCGCAAGATCACAGCTTACACCTTTTTCCGTCAATTCATCGAAACGACGTTTCGCACGTGTTGCCGAACTTGCTGTCAGATAAATTTTCACCTGGGCATCCGGAAGCACACATGTTCCGATGTCCCTTCCATCCATAATCACATCTGCTGATTTTGCAAGCTGACGCTGCAGCTCAACTAACTTTTCGCGGACTACCGGATAAACGCTTGTGGATGATGCCATATTTCCAACTTCCTCATTACGGATCACACCATTTACATTCTCTCCGTTTAAAAGTACCTGCTGTTCGCCGTTTTCATAGGTAATCGTAACATCTACATCCGGACAGGCAGCCGCAATTGCACTCTCATCTTTTGCATCAATATCATGCTGTAAAAAATAATACGCCATTGCGCGGTACATTGCTCCCGTATCCACGTAGATAAAACCAAGTTTTTTTGCCAGGCGCTTTGCGATCGTGCTTTTTCCTGCCCCTGCCGGTCCGTCAATTGCAATATTCATACTCATTTTTTATTTCTCCTTCTATCTTAACCAGATATGCTTTTTGCATCTTGTAAAAGCATAATTTTTAAATGCCTTATTTTTCTGTCTGCGCAGCAGATACCCCCGCAAGATATCCAGTCGACCAGGCAATCTGTAAATTATAACCACCTGTCATCGCATCAAGGTCTAACACTTCTCCACAGAAATATAAATGCGGTACCAGTTTTGATTCCATCGTGGACGGATTCACTTCCTTGACCTTTACGCCACCCTTTGTGATAATTGCCTCATTAAAATCGCGCAATCCGCAAAGTGTAACAGGAAATGCCTTGATCAGTCCGATAAAATATCTGCGTTCTTCTTTTGTGATCTCATTGACTTTCTTCTCCGGATCGATTCCGCTAAGTTCAAGCATTACCGGGATCATTTTTGCAGGGAAAAGTCCTCCAATCGAGTTTTTAAACTGTTTATTTTTTGCCTCATCAAACTCCCTCAGCAGGCGATGGTCTAACTGTTCTTCGCTAAGTGCCGGCTTTAGATCTATAAACATGGAAAGTTCTCCTGCCGTAAGAGACGGTTTTATCGCCGCACTTGCCGACAAAAGCAATGGCCCGCTGACGCCAAAATGCGTAAACAACATCTCGCCGAACTCCTGATATAACAATTTCTTTCCATTTAAAATACGCACTTCTACATTTTTTAAAGCCAGTCCCTGCATCTGCTGCACATATTCCTCTTTTGCAAGAAAGGGAACAAGCGACGGATGGATATCCGTTACCGTATGCCCCATCTCCTTTGCAAAGCGGTAACCATCCCCGGTAGATCCGGTTGTCTGATAGGAAAATCCGCCTGTTGCAACGATCACCGCATCTGCCTGCATTGTAGTGCCGTCTTCTAACTTCACCCCGGTGACAACATTCTGGGACATATCATCCACAGACGGTTCCTCTAACAGGCTCTGCACCTGTGTATGCAGCATTATCTTTACTTTTTTCTCTTTCAGCACTTTTTGTAATGTGGCGATCACATCTGAAGAATGATCTGAAACAGGGAACACTCTGTTTCCACGTTCTATCTTCGTCCGAAGTCCGTTTCTTTCAAAAAAATCAATTACTCTCTGATTATCATAAGAATAAAACGCACTGTACAAGAACTTTGCATTGGTCATGATATTAGCAAAGAGATTATCCATATCTCCTGCATTGGTGATGTTGCAGCGTCCTTTCCCGGTGATATATAGTTTCTTTCCTAATTTTTCATTTTTCTCAAGCAGTGTAACCTGACTTCCCGCTTCTGCTGCAGCGATCGCAGCAAACATTCCAGCCGGTCCTCCACCTATTACAATGATTTTATTCATGAAAATCGCTGTCTCCTATTTTAGCATATCGCATTTTTATCGAATCATCAATCGCATTGATCTCATCATTTTCATAAACCTGATATTCATCCCAGATTCCTTCTAACATTTCTAACGTCTTTGCCACATCCCTCTGCTTTTTCATACAAAGAGCAACGATCAGGGCATTGATCACACTGAGCGGTGCAACCAGTGAATCGACAATAGAAGCCATGTCACTGTCCGCGATCAGGTTGCAGGAAGAATATAAATTCATTGGCGAATGTACACTGTCTGTTAATGTAATAACTTTCGCACTGCGGTTGTTCGCAAACTCCATTGCTTTTAGTGTACGCATGGAATATCTTGGAAAACTGATACCAATGATCACATCTTCTTTTCCGATACGTACCATCTGTTCAAAGATTTCACTAGAACTGCTTGTCTGTATCAGATGTACGTTTTCAAACATCAGAGTAAAATAAAATGCCATAAATGACGCAAGCGGTGCACAGCTTCTGATTCCTATTATATAAATGTGTTTTGCATGTAAAATGGTATCCACCGCCATTTCAAATGCTGTCTGGTCTATTTTTTCCAGTGTACTGTTAATCTTTTCCGCATCTGACTTTAAAACAGATTCTAATATTTTTGACTGGCTGATCCTGCCATAGGTAACTTCCATACGCTGGATAGAATTTAATTTATTACGCACCAGTTCCTCTAAGGCATTCTGAAATTCAGGATATCCCCGATAACCAAGGTGCATGGCAAAGCGTACTACCGTGGATTCACTGACTCCGACTACCTCACCTAATTTTGCTGCTGTCAAAAATACTGCTTTATCATAGTTATCCGTAATATAAGTGGCAAGCAGTTTCTGTCCCTTGCTCAATTTACTGTATGACTCGTTGATCCGATTACTCAAATCATTTTTACTGCCCATAACCCCTCGTTCCTGTCATGATTATGACATTGTCTGCAATTTGTGATATGTCTTTGCACACCAACATTTCTATTATACCAAAACTTTTTCTTTTTGTCAGCTTTGAATCATTTTCATTTTGTAAAATTCACCTTTTTGTTCCATCAGCTCCTCAAATGTACCATATTCCACACAATGTCCATCTGCAAGAACCGCTATTTTATCCGCATCCCGGATCGTCGACAGACGATGTGCAACTATAAATGTTGTCCGTCCTTTTGTAAGATTTCCAAGTGCTTCCTGTATCAGTTTCTCAGAAATACTGTCCAAAGCAGACGTAGCTTCGTCGAGAACGATTACTTCAGGGTCACGGATCAGTGCTCTTGCAATTGCTATACGCTGCCTTTGTCCTCCTGAAAGTTTTCCTCCATGTTCTCCAACTACAGTATCAACCCCATGTGGAAGACTTTCCATCAGATCTGTAAGATTTGCTGCCCGGATGACACGTTCTAATTCTTCATCCGTAACATGTTCGTTCCCATATGTAATATTTTCACGGATAGTTCCGGAAAACAAAATGGATGTCTGCGGTACAACAGCCAGATGCTTTCTGTATGTACGCAGATCTATTTCTTTCATATCATTACCATCTAAAAGAACTTTTCCCCCATCCGCAAGATGAAATCCGATCACAAGATTCAAAATGGTTGATTTTCCCGCACCGGACTCCCCGACTAATGCGATTGTCTCTCCCTGTTTTATATGAAGATTAAAATGGTTCAGCACCGGTTTATCACTGTTCTTATAATGAAAAGAAACATCGCAGAAATCAAAAGTTCCAGTTACATCCTCCAACTGTTTTTTGCCTTCATTCTGTTCCACATCCTCTGAAAGAAGCACTTCACCAATGGAATTAACAGATTCAATTCCCTTTGCGATTGTCGGGAGAAGCGTCACGATTGCAGACACCTGATTGACAACTGTTGCAAAATAGCTCTGATAAAGAGTAATATCTCCCGCCATGATACGTCCGCGCAGCGCAAGATAGCCGGTAAATGCAAGACAAACGACCTGAAACACCTGAAATACAGCCCATCCAACCGAGCCAAACAATGCCTGTACAAGATCCAGTTTATATCCTTTTTCGGCAACTGCAAAAAGCTGTCCACTCATTTTGTGTACTTCTTCATCCTCTAAGGCATGCGCTCTTGTCACCGGAACAAGTTCCACCATTTCCATCACACGAGCGGACGTTTCTTCCATTTCTTTTCGAAATTCCGTATTACGTTTTTTCATGACAGAACGAAACGAAACCATGGTAATTGCAGCAACCGGAGTAGTCAGCAGGAAAAAGACAAACACAATCCTGCTTTTCGACGCTGTAACGACCAGTGCGACCCCGATATTTAACGCAATATTTAAAATACTTAAGAACATCTGTGTAGAAAGTGTTTCAACAGCCTCCACATCACGCATGATCTTCGACTGCAGTCTGCCGGACTGCGTCTCCACATGATAAGCAATTGACAACTGTTGCAATTTCCGGATCAATGCTTTCCGGAGTCCTGTTTCCACATAACGCGTTGCAAGACTTTTATAAGATGTATAAAGATAATTCATCGGAATATTCAGTGCGATCAGACCAGTTTCAAGAATTACACTAAACCAGATATTTCTGACTGTATCCGGATTTGCAGTCGTGACATCATTGATAATATTTGCAGTTATGATCGGAAGAACCCACACGCAGGCATGTTTTATAAAAAAACAGATCACAGCCATAACAAATTTATGATAATTTCCTTTATAAAGTGCTATCAGGATCTGTATCGGATGTCCTTTATGTCTCTGATAACTCTCTATAAACCAGTTTTCCGTATCTATGCCACTTTTTGGCAAAGTCTTTCGTTCAAAATCATTCATTTTTTCATATCCTTTAAAATTTATAGGATGATTCTAATTCTTTTTTATACAAAAAGCAATATTTCACATTGTTCATTCTGCAAAACAAAAAAATGCCATAACAGTATCTTAAGATACTGTTATGACATCTTTTGTCAATATTATTTCTGATTATACCGGATATGCACCATTCTTTGTATCTGCGATTGTTGCATCTACTTTTTTCTGCTGTGCCTCACGGTATTTGAAGAACTCAGTTGCAACCTGTGGGAATAATGCGTAGGATAATACATCCTCATCCTGCTGTTTCCACTGTTTCATCTCAGCTTCAATCTTGTCAAGTTCTGGCTCTAACAGATCTGCCGGTCGGCATGTGATCGCATTCTTCTTCTCATCACCTAATACTTTATCGACAACTTCCGGATTGAACGGTTTTACAGTCTGACCATATTTTCCGAGAAGAACGTCTTTTGTCTCTTTGGTAGCTACTTTGTAACGCTCACCCATTAATACGTTAAATACAGCCTGTGTACCAACGATCTGTGAAGAAGGTGTAACAAGCGGTGGCTCACCGAGATCTTTACGAACACGTGGTACTTCTGCAAGTACTTCCTCGTATTTGTCTTCTTTGCCCTGCTCTTTTAACTGGGAGATCAGGTTGGATAACATACCACCCGGTACCTGATATAATAAAGTCTTGATGTTTACACCTAATACTTTCGGGTTCATCAGACCGCTCTCTAATGCTTCCTCTCTCATCGGACGGAAGTAATCTGCGATCTCAGCCAGTTTGTTCTGGTCTAAACCGGTATCAAACTCTGTACCCTTAAATGCCTCTACCATAACTTCAGTAGCCGGCTGGGATGTTCCAAGTGCAAATGGAGACATTGCTGTATCAATGATATCGCATCCTGCCTCAACTGCTTTCATGTATGTCATGGAAGCAACACCGGATGTATAGTGTGTATGTAACTCCAATGGGATATCGATCACATCTTTGATCGCACGAACCAGTTCGTCTGCTTTCTGAGGAACTAAAAGTCCTGCCATATCTTTGATACATACAGAATCAGCTCCCATATCCTCTACTCTTTTTGCCATATCAGTCCAGTAATCTAAGGTATAAGCATCACCAAGTGTGTAAGATAAAGCAACCTGTGCATGTCCTTTTTCTTTGTTACATGCGCTTACTGCTGTCTGAAGGTTACGAAGATCATTCAGACAGTCAAAAATACGGATGATATCAATACCGTTTGCGATAGATTTCTGTACGAAATACTCTACCACGTCATCTGCATACGGACGGTATCCTAAGATATTCTGTCCACGGAATAACATCTGTAATTTTGTATTTTTGAATCCGTCTCTTAATTTACGAAGACGATCCCATGGATCTTCTTTTAAGAAACGAAGGGATGCGTCGAAAGTAGCGCCTCCCCAGCACTCAACAGCGTAGAATCCAACCTTGTCCATTTTATCTACGATTGGAAGCATCTGCTCTGTTGTCATTCTTGTTGCGATCAGAGACTGATGAGCATCACGCAGTACTGTCTCTGTTATTTTTAAAGGTTTTTTAACAACTTCAGCCATTTTTTCCTCCTTATACAGCGAATCTGTTTTTGTTCCGCTGTCTGATTAAATTCCAAAGATTGCCATGAATACACCGGCTGCTACTGCTGTACCGATAACACCGGCAACGTTTGGTCCCATTGCATGCATAAGTAAAAAGTTCGTAGGATCTTCCTCTGCACCAACTTTCTGTGATACACGTGCAGCCATAGGAACTGCAGATACACCGGCAGAACCGATGAGCGGGTTGATCTTGCCTTTTGTAATGAAGCAGAGTAATTTACCGAATAATACTCCGGCTGCTGTACCGAACATAAATGCGATCAGTCCAAGTGCAACGATCTTTAAGGTTGTTGCATTTAAGAAAGCCTCTGCACTTGTGGATGCACCAACGGATGTACCAAGTAAGATAACTACGATATACATTAATGCGTTAGATGCTGTCTCAGATAACTGACGGACAACACCACACTCACGGAACAGGTTACCGAGCATTAACATACCAACGAGCGGAGCTGTGGTCGGAAGGATCAGACATACGACAACGGTTACCACGATTGGGAATAAGATTTTCTCAAGTTTGGATACCGGACGTAAATTCTGCATCTTAATGGCACGTTCCTTTTTCGTTGTAAATAACTTCATGATTGGTGGCTGAATGATCGGCACCAATGCCATGTAAGAGTATGCTGCTACAGCGATCGGACCCATAAGACCAGACTGTCCAAGTTTTCCTGCAAGGAAAATGGAAGTAGGACCATCTGCACCACCGATGATAGAAACGGCTGCTGCTGCTTTATCATTGAATCCCATCAGGATTGCAAGGAAATATGCGCCGAAAATACCAAACTGTGCTGCTGCTCCTAAAAGGAAGCTGATCGGGTTTGCGATCAGAGGTCCAAAATCGGTCATCGCACCAACGCCAAGGAAAATAAGGGATGGCAGGATTGACCATTCATCTAAGGTATAAAAATAATGGAATAAACCACCGACACCGTTACTCATCTGTTCCGGAGTTGCAAAGATATCCGGATAAATATTTACCAGAAGCATACCAAATGCGATCGGAACGAGTAACAACGGTTCAAACCCTTTTGCAATAGCCAGATACAGGAAAATACATGCAACTAAGATCATTACGAAATTTCCCCATGTCAGGTTGAAAAAGGCAGTCTGATGAAGGAGGTTGCCCATTGTCTCAGTAAAATAACTCATTGTTATCCTCCTAAAATTAGTTGTTTAAAGTTGCCAGTAATGCACCTGCTTCTACCATATCACCAACGCTTACGTTGATGCTTGCTACAGTACCATCTTCGGTAGCAACAACCGGTGTCTCCATTTTCATGATTTCAAGAACTAAGATTGTGTCACCTTTCTTTACAGATGCGCCTACAGAAGACTCGATCTTAAATACTTTTCCTGCTGCACCTGCTTCGATCTTAACATTGCCTGCGCCACCTGCCGGAGTTGCTGCCTTCGGAGCTGCTGCCGGTGCCGGAGCTGCTGCACGTCTCGGTGCTGCTGCCGGTGCGCTTACTGCACCATTTTCTTCTACAGTAACATCATAAACATTTCCATTTACGGTAATTGTATAGCTTTTCATTGAATCATCCTCCTGTGATCATTACTTTTTTAACGACATACTATTTTATAACTTGTCTTTTTTCGTCTATCTTCTATGAATAGAACGTACTACGAATCCATCTGCTGACGTTCCTTCTGCCGCTGCGATCGCTGCAGAAATAACTGCAACCAGTTCTAAATCGTCGGTAAGAGAAGCTGCTTCCTCACGCTGTTCGATCTGGTCTACTACAGGATCTGCCACTTCTTTCTTTGCACCAGCATTTGCTTTTTTGTTCTGTAAATACGGAATTACTTTAAAGCAGCTGATGATCAGACTGATCAGGATAAGAACTACGAATACGGTTCCCATTCCCATCAATGTATTCATGCCGGCTTTTTCCATTTTCTCACCAAGTGAATACACAAGATCTGCACTGGCATCTGTAAGTTCCGGTGATTCTGTTTCGTAATTATATTCATATACATATGAAACAACTACATCTCTGTCTGAGAAATGTAAAACCTGATCTGCAGTCACAGTTTTCTGTGCTTTCGTCACAGTAAGCTCTCCAAGTCCCTGATATGAACCTAAATCCGGAACTGTTTCACCCCAGGATGTCAGTAAATGGGCAAACGCATCCATTCCGTTGGAATCATAATATTCTGCACCGCTTTGTATATCTTCATCTGAAAATGAAACAAGCGCAGATACTGTCTGCTCCATGTTATCCTGAATATCAGAATAGCTCATACCAAAATAATCAACGCTCTTAGGATCCGTTCCACATGCTGTCATTGCCAGAACCATAAAGCAAAGACAAAGCATAAGAGATAATTTTTTCTTCATAACTTCACCTTTCTATTTTGTTCCATGTTTCTTGTCCGGTACACCTGCACATTTTGTATATAATAATTCAAATGCATCTACAAGGTACTTTCTGGTGTCTGCCGGATCTAAAATAAGATCTACATAACCGCGTCTTGCTGCAGTCATGACACTAGACTGTAATGCATCATATTCTTTTGCTTTTGCTGCAAGTTCGTCTGCAGATGCATCTGCGTACATGATCTTAGCTGCAAGATCTCCATCCATCATACCGATCTTTGCATCTGTCCATGCATATGTAAAATCTGCTCCGATTGCTTTGGAGTTCATTGTCACATAAGCACTTCCGATTGCATTTCCGGTAATTACGTTAACTTTCGGGCAGGTTGCATCAGCAAACGCCATAGTCATACGTGCAAGTGCTTTTGCAAGTCCTTTTTCTGCACATACAGTAGCTGCATATCCTTTTACATTTGTTAAAGACAATACAGGGATCTCAAATGCATCACAGAAATTAACGAACTCTGCTACCTTGTTGCATCCTCTTGCTGTTAAAGCTCCGGAGAACTCTTCTGCTTTTTTGCCTTCTTCATCATAAACTTCTGAACAGTTTGCAACTGCGCCGATTGTCATTCCGTTTAACTGGATAAATCCGGTTACCATGTCTTTTGCGTAGTTTTTCTTTGTCTCAAAGAAAACATGTCCGTCAGAGATCTCGCTGAGTAAATATCTCGGATCACCTTTCATAGCTGCCATGTTCTCACATGCACGGTTTAAATCATCCTCACATTCAGATGTATATACATCTCCCTCGTTATTTAAAGGAAGAATGCTTACTAACTCACGAATCTGTGCAATGATCTCATCCTCTGTTCCAACTGCATCGATGCAGCCATTCTTCTCACTCTGGAACTCTGCTGAGGATGTATCGCATTTTTCAACACGGTTGCCATCGATCGCATTCGGGGAGTTGATGAACATTTTTCCTTTGCTCTCCATAAATGCAAAATCAGATAATGCAGGTACTACTGCAAGTCCACCGCCACAGCTTCCGAAAATAGCGGAAATCTGTGGAACAACGCCGGATGCTGCGACCTCCTTTGCGTAGATCTCACCAAATCCGTTTAATGCATCAACAGATTCCTGTAAACGCATTCCGGCGCAATCGATAAATCCGATCACCGGTGCTCCCATTTTCATTGCCATATCATATACGGCTGCAATCTTCTTTGCATGCATCTCTCCGATAGTACCGTTTAATACGGCTGCATTCTGGCTGTATACAAATACCAGATTACCATCTACCAGACCGTGTCCGGTAATTACACCATCGGACGGTGTATCTGTGTCTGCAAGATTAAAGTCTGTATTTCTTGCGGTTACGAGAGAACCGATTTCCATGAAACTGTTCTCATCGACTAACTTGGTAATACGCTGCATTGCCAAGCTATCATTACTACTATTCATCCTTTTTGCCCTCCATCTATAAAGTTTGTTACCACATCTTTCGACATGGTACATAGTGAATAATGTAAAAATATAACAAATTCCGCTAGGATAAATTATAGATGGTCGGCGACAAATTTTCAAGTGAATTGTTAATTTTTTGACAGTTTTTTTTCACATACATAGTGTTTTGGGCATTTACAGCGGAAATAATTCGGCTGCTTTTTTTATGCACCAGAAAAAATCTATTTTTTTTACCGTCTCCTTTACCGTAACTGTACGTTTTGCCAGAATCTCATCCCCAAGCAGATATGTAATTTCTCCTGCAAAATCCCCATTCATTACCGGCGCATAAAGTTTTGGCGTCACTTCATACTTTACCTGTATTTCCTGCTCATTTCCAATCAGCAGTGCTGTCAGTCCTTCTATCGGTGATATTTCCAGTTCTGTTCTAACCTCTCCACCGATCTTTTTGCTCTGCCCGCCTTTCACCTCTACAGCAGCAGATTCCTTTGTGTTCAGCTCAATCTCATCCAGTTTTATTTTTTTAAACATTGTAATTCCATACTGCATAAGTTTCTTCGCATCTGCCCACTTATATGTTTTATTGTTCGGCCACCCGCAGGCAAGCAGTGCTACAATAAAAGTCCTGTCATCACGCTGTAATGCGCCTATATAACAGTATCCCGCATTACCGGTAAACCCGGTTTTACCGGACAATGCCCCATCCATCATCTGCAAAAACGCATTATGATTGTAACAGGTATAACTGTTTTTCCCATCCATATCATGAAACTGATATTGCCCTTCCTGTGTGATCGTAAGAAACTGTCCCGCCATCTTAGAACCTTTGATACAATACCGCATAATCAGCGAAAGATCCGCCGCTGTCGTATGGTGAAAACCGTCTTCATCTTTTGCATCCAGTCCGTTTGGTGTAATAAAATAGCTGTCCTCACAGCCGATCTCTTTTGCTTTATCGTTCATCATTGCTGCAAAATCAGCCGTTGTGCCTGCGATATGTTCAGCGATTGCCACTGCACAGTCATTATAAGATTCTAACATCAGTCCGTACAGCAGATCCTTCAGATAAAAACGCTGTCCTTCCCTCATACCAAGATGTACTTTCGGCTGTGAAGCTGCAAGTGCACTCACGGTCACTTCACTGTCTAACTCACATTTCTCAAGTGCAATGATACAGGTAAGAATTTTTGTTGTACTCGCATTTGCCATCGCCTGATGTCCGTTTTTTTCATACAGGATACGTCCGGAATCCGCGTCC
Source organism: Roseburia sp. OF03-24 (assembly GCF_003463035.1). Lineage (NCBI taxonomy): Bacteria > Bacillati > Bacillota > Clostridia > Lachnospirales > Lachnospiraceae > Roseburia > Roseburia sp. OF03-24. Next base: position 52,217 of record NZ_QSCK01000014.1, read on the forward strand.
ATGAGCACTGCCGACCTTGCATACAAAGAATTCTGATCCGGCTCTCCCATTATTTTCTCCATCTGCACATTCCCACTTTGTTCAAAAGCTTCCACCACCTGTATACCGTTTCCAATTAAAATTACAGTAATAAGTATCCACGCCAGCAGCTTTTTCCACATATGCAAAACTCCAAAAAAGTATTTCATCAATCCTTATGTACACAACATCAAAAACATGTGCATTTACATCAAAAAAAATACATATAAAACCGGATCAGATATCCAGTTTCATATGCATTTCCGCTTCTGCTTCCTGTTTAAATTCCTCAACCTGGACCGGACTTGGCACAGGGAGTTCATCTATCGAATGTACACCAAAGCTCCTTAAGAACTCTTCTGTCGTTCCAAAAAGCAACGGACGGCCCGGTGCGTCAAGTCTTCCCAATTCACATACCAGATTATACTCTACCAGTTTATTTACTGCATGGTCGCAGGAAACCCCTCTTATCTTTTCAATTTCTGCTTTTGTGATCGGCTGTTTGTAGGCGATGATCGACAGCGTCTCAAGTAAAACATCGGTCAACACATGTTTTTTCGGCTGTTTGGCAATTTTTACCAGATATTCATACATTTCTCCTTTTGTACACATCTGGTAAGAACCGTCAAGTTCCATGATCTTGATCCCGATACTGTCATTTTCATAGCGTTTCATCAGATTTTCCACGATCTTTTTTGTCTGTTCTGTATCAAGTTCGAGTGTTTTTGCTATGCGTTCCAATTCCACTGACTCTCCCATCGTAAACAGGATTGCCTCAACGATTGCTTCATATTTCTTTTCTTCCATGCCAGTCCCCATTTTGCTCTGCAGCTACGCAGCAATTTTTGATTCAATTTTTATATCATCGAATGTGTATTCCTGCGAAACAACTATCTTTCCCATTTTCATCAGTTCTAATATTGCAAGAAATGTCACAACCACTTCCATTTTCCCGGACTGCGCTTCTAAAAGGCTCCGGAATGAGAAATGTCCGTGATGCATGCTGTACTCTTCCACATACGACATCTTATCGGAAAGTGACACTTCCTCTTTCTCAATTTTTCCAAATTTAGAGCGGACCGGATCGATCTTGTCCGCCTGTTTTTTTATGATAGACTGAAATATATCGTTCAATCTTGCGAGTGTGATACCGGACATCAGTTCATTCACATCTACCGGTTCTTCATATGCAAGCACTTCCGGCGGAATCGTCGGTACTTTATACAGGACTTTTTCCGCATCGATCTGACGATCCTTAAGTTCATATGCCATACATTTATACATTTTATATTCCAATAACTGCTGCACAAGTTCGGCTCTTGGGTCTTCCTCCTGCTCATCTTCACTTTCTTTTGCAGGAAGCAGCATTTTGGATTTAATATCAAGTAATGTCGCCGCCATCACAAGGAATTCGCTCATCACATTTAAGTCCTGTCTGCGCATCTCAGCAATATATTCCATGTATTGGCTGGTAATCTCCACGATCGGAATATCATATATATTTACTTTATTTTTTTCCAATAAATGTAAAAGCAGATCCAGTGGACCCTCAAACACCTGAAGCTTTACTGTTAATTCCATCTATGTAACACCCTCTCATTCCACAAATAATGATTTTACCGTGGATTCCTGTAAAATTCAAGATTTTTATGCATAATGTACATCCCGTACTCCTAAAATAAATTATAACAGAACCCTACGGAGGGCATATTTTTGAAATTTGTGGTTTCCTTTCTGCTTAGTCTTAATCTTTTTATGCAAAGCACATTATTTCCTGTATCTTCCTGTTTCACTCCGGGCACAGCAGACTCTATCTCATTTAGCTCTAATACAGAAACTGTACCGGCTGCTGATTTAAATATTTCCGCACCAAGTGCAATTTTAATGGAGGCATCTACCGGAGCCATTGTCTATGAAAAAAACTCCCACGAATCGAGACATCCGGCAAGCGTCACCAAGATCATGACTCTGCTTTTGATTTTTGATGCTCTTTCCTCAAAACAGATTTCTTTCGATGATACTGTGACTGTCTCCGAGCACGCAGCCAGCATGGGAGGTTCACAGGTATTTTTAGAACCAGGCGAAACACAGACCGTCGATACGATGATCAAATGCATCAGTGTCGCAAGTGCGAACGATGCCTGTGTTGCCATGGCAGAACATATTGCCGGCTCAGAGTCAGAATTTGTCCGCATGATGAATGAACGTGCCAAAGGGCTCGGCATGAATGATACCACATTTATCAACTGTTGTGGTTTAGACGCCGATGGGCATATGACCAGTGCAAACGATATTGCCTTAATGTCACGCGAACTGATCACAAAATATCCGAAAATCCACGATTACTGTACGATCTGGATGGAAAATATCACCCACACTACTGCAAAAGGTTCCTCTGAGTTTGGGCTGACCAACACCAATAAACTGATCAAGCATTACCAGTACGCCACCGGTCTGAAAACCGGATTTACCAATACTGCCATGTACTGTATTTCTGCAACTGCAAAAAAAGACGGCATGGAACTGATTGCTGTCATCATGGGTGCACCCGATATCAAGTCCCGCTCTGCTGATGCTACATCACTGTTAAATTACGGATTTGGGAAATGCAGGATCTACTGTGACAATCATGAAGATAAACTAGACGCCCTTCCGGTAGAAAAAGGCCTTGCTGATTCTGTCGGCATCATCTACCAAAGACCTTTTCAGTATATGACAACAGATGGAAGTGATCTTTCCGGCATTACCAAAAGCATAGAACTGCCAGAAAGTGTGACAGCGCCTGTAAAAAAAGGCGGCACTGCCGGAAAAGCGGTGTATTTCCTGAACGGAACACCCATCGGCAGTGTCAGTATCGTATATACAGATACAGTTAATGCTGCAGAATATAAAGATTATTTTTGCCGCACCCTCCTGTACTTTGTTCCATGAGACATTTCAAACGATGTACATTATATATTTTTTCCAGTCCCATCATCATATGCTACAGCAATGGTGCAAACAGACGCATCAGACTTTGCACCATACGTACCGGAAGTTTTCTCTCCCTGCAGAATGCAACGTCCATCTCCTCTGACTCAGCAAATGTCTTAAGGCAGTCTTCTTTTACCTGCATGACTGCCTTAGACTGATACATAAATACACCACATTCAAAATGTAAAAACAGACTCCGGTAGTCAAGGTTCACACTGCCGACTGTTGCAATTTCATCATCACAGACAAAACATTTTGCATGGATAAATCCTGGTGTATATTGAAAGATCCTTACACCATTTTTTAAAAGCGGTTCATAATATGACTGTGTCAGAAGATAAACTGCTTTTTTATCCGGCACTCCCGGTGTCACAATTCTTACATCCACACCGCTCTTTGCCGCATTAGAAAGGCAGATCAGCATCTCATGGTCTATGATCAGATACGGTGTGAAAATGTATACATATTTTTTTGCACGGCTTATGATATTTAAATAAATATTTTCTCCGACATTTTCATTATCCAGAGGACTGTCTCCATATGGCTGCACAAACCCATCCGAATCAGTTTTTTTCTGCTGATATACCGATGGCAGAAACCTGCTGTAATCTTCTGTGGAACGATTAATATAGTTCCACATTTCAAGGAACATTGCCGTAAGACTCCAGACAGCCTCTCCCTCAATCCTGACTCCGGTATCTTTCCAGTAGCCAAATCTCTGTACTTTGTTGATGTATTCGTCTGCAAGGTTGATTCCACCTGTAAATCCGATATAACCGTCCACCACAAAAATCTTTCTGTGATCACGGTTGTTCATCACCACAGAGATCAACGGTTTAAATGGGTTAAATGTCACGCAGGGGATTCCTCTCTCCTGCAGCTTCTTATAATATCCAAAGGAAATAGAATTGATACTGCCGACATCATCATAGATAAATCGCACATCCACTCCTGCTTTTGCCTTTTCTTCCAGAATATCCAGGATTGTATTAAACATATACCCTTCCTCGATGATAAAATATTCGAGAAAAATAAAATGTTCTGCACCACGCAATGCCTCTAACATATCCGGGAACATTTCTTCCCCGCATCTGTAATATTTCGTCTGTGTATTCTGGTATAAAGGGAAGCCTGCCCATTTATCAATATAAGATGACTGCAGATATGCCGACCGGCTTTCTTTTTCCAATTTCTCTTCTGCTGCGGTATCTCTCTGAAACAAGGCTTCTACCTGTCGGTTAACTGCATCCATTCTCTCTCTGGTATGTTTTGTCAGACCTGATCTTCCAAACAACAGATATACCATAAGTCCGAAAACCGGTGAAAGCAGTATCAAAAATGTCCACGAAAGTTTATTCGCCGGATTTGTCCATTTATTGACGATGACAAGTACGACAATAATCGCGATCACACGTACGAGCAGATTGACATATGTGAACTTGTAGCTAAGCTGCCACAATACAACACATAACCATAACACCTGTAAAATGATCGCCATGGCTACTACAAAAAATCTTCCAAATATGAGATGTAATATTTTCTTCATACAAAACTCCATTTCTGCGCTGTTTTTTAATAAAATAAAGTTTTATTTCATCGCAGGCATGTGCTTATTGTAATAATTTTCCGTTCAAAAGTCAACGGACGAGATAATCCACATGTATCATTCCCCAGCCGGTTTTTCCAAGCTGCGTGCTTCGCGGATATGCTCTCTCATAAAGGCGAAGTTTCATTTCTGCCGGAGTAAACGATGGATATTTTTCAAATGCCAGCGCAAGTGCCCCTGATACAACTGGTGCTGCCATAGAAGTCCCGCTTTTTACCTGATATCCCATTGCATCCCTGCTGCAGCTCGTAATCCCAGTTCCCGGCGCAAGAATCTCCGGTTTGACAATGCAGCATGCAGTCGGTCCTCTGCCACTATATCCTGTTTTTAAAACTTTTCTCCCATGGTCACTGGTATCATCATCACTGCTTCCGACGGTCAGTACTTTTCTTGAAATACCCGGTATCGTCACAGTATTTTCTTTCGGTCCGTTGTTTCCTGCAGCAGCAACCACCATGATTCCCTCATCCCACAATTCATCGATCGCATGTAACAGTTTTCTCTGCTCTTCCACACCTGCTCCAGGCAGCATTCCAACGGATATATTTAATATTCTGATATGATGCAGTTTTCTGTTTGCTTTCACCCAGTTTACAGCATCAAGAACCTTTTTGGTATTTCCATTTCCATTTTCGTCTAATACTTTTAACATGATGATCTTACATCTTGGTGCAACGCCACTGTATCTGCGGACGTTATGTGCAGTACCTTTCACATACTGTTCCGACATTTTTCCATTTCCTGCAATGATCCCAGAAACATGCGTCCCATGCCCATTATCGTCATACATTTCATTTCTTCCATTACAAAAATCCTTAAAATATATAATCCTGTCTTCAAAATCCGGATGTGGGACAATGCCGGTATCCATCACTGCGACCGTAATATTCTGCCCGCTAAGTCCTGATCTGTATGCATAATCTGTGTGAATGATCTTCTTAACCCGATCCATAGCAGCCCCCTTCTATTAAAAAACTTCCATATTATTATATGAAAAAGTATCCTTTCTGCTAAAAAATGATAAGAAAATGTTAATTTTTTCTGAAAATTCAGAAGAATGTTTGACAGCCGGAATGTTTTTTCTTAAAATAAATAATAGTTAATTAGTGAACTATTATGGTTTGCTTTAAAAATAAAAAAGAAAGTAGTGTGATGCCATCTTGAACAAAAAACTCAAAGAAAAATTTGACGAATCCGTAAACGCGGTTCTCCCGATCACTGTGATCGTACTTCTGCTCTCTATTTTTGTCGTCCCCATGGAAACAGGTACGATTGCCCTCTTCCTAGTCGGTGCATTTATGTTGATCATTGGTATGGCTTTTTTCCAGCTCGGTGCAGAAACTGCCATGACTCCTCTCGGCGAAGGCGTTGGTTCTTCCATTATGAAAACAAGAAAACTTCCTATTTTAATCAGTGTTTGTTTTCTAATGGGTATTATCATTACTCTTGCAGAACCGGATCTTCAGGTTCTCGCAAATCAGGTTCCTTCTATTCCAAACAATACTCTGATCTTTACGGTTGCACTTGGTGTCGGTGTATTTCTGGTAATCGCCGTACTCCGTATTCTTTTCCGGATCAGTCTTCCAGTCCTGTTGTGCATTTTTTATATTGCGCTGTTTCTTCTTTCTTTTGCGGCACCTGCTGATTTTATCGCAGTCGCATTTGATTCCGGCGGTGTGACAACAGGTCCTATGACAGTTCCTTTTATCATGGCGATCGGTGTTGGACTCTCCGCCACCAGAAATGATAAAAATGGTTCAAGCGACAGTTTCGGACTGATCTCTTTTTGCAGCATCGGTCCGGTTTTGATGGTTCTGCTGCTTGGCATCTTTTATCATCCAACCGGTGCCGCTTACAATGAAACAACAATTCCTGACGTGATCACCATGCAGGATGTAATCCGCGAATTTGTACATATGGTACCGGATTACGCCAAAGAAGTACTTCTGTCCATTCTTCCGGTACTTTTTGTTTTTTTGATTTTCCAGCTTATTTCCAGGCGTTATCACCGCCCGCAGATGATCAAGATGATCATCGGTTTTCTCTACACGATCATCGGTCTGATTCTTTTCTTAACCGGTGTAAATGTCGGATTTGCGCCTGTCGGAAGTCTTCTTGGAAGCAGTCTTGCCGGACAGCCATGGAAATGGATCCTGATTCCGATCGGTGCTCTGATCGGTTATTATATCGTAAAAGCTGAGCCTGCCGTTCAGGTACTGAACCGCCAGGTTGAAGATGTCACAAACGGTTCTATTTCAAGAGACACTATGAATTTAAGTCTGTCGATCGGTGTATCCGCCTCAGTTGCGCTTGCTCTGCTGCGTGTTCTTACCGGTTTAAATATTTACTGGCTTTTAATCCCCGGCTATCTGATCGCACTGATTCTGACACGATTTGTACCCAGAGTATTTGTCGGTATTGCATTTGACTCAGGTGGAGTTGCAAGTGGTCCTATGACTTCCACTTTCCTGCTTCCTCTCGCCATGGGTGCCTGTACTGCAATCGGAGGCAATGTCGTAACAGACGCTTTTGGTGTTGTCGCCATGGTTGCCATGGCACCACTCATTGCAGTTCAGGTTATGGGAGTTTCTTATAATATCAAATTAAAGAAAGCAAGTACCCCTGCCGCTGCACTCATTGGAATTGACGACAATGAGATTCTGGATTTTGAGGAGGAATTTTAACGATGCAGGAACAGAAAAAAAGAGAGGCTTACCGTTGTCTTGTAATTATTACAGATTCCCATATCCGGGAACGATTATGTGAATTTTTAGCAGATTCCCATATACCGGTCTACTATCAGATGCATGGAATCGGCACAGCCAGCTCGGAATGGCTGGAATTATGTGGTCTTGGAAGCATCCAGAAAAGTATTACACTCTGTTTTATTCCAAATGAGCGCAAGAAAATTCTGCTTGCTGAGATGAATCAGGCATTAAGTCTTCATAAGAAAGGAACCGGTATTGCCGTAAGTATTCCAATGAACGGCATGCAGGGTTTTCTCTATAAACTTTTAAATGAACATACAGCAGAATCAGACAGAGACGATGTTGAAAAGGAAGTGAAAAAAATGAGCGAAACAATTACACATGCCATGATACTTGTAACGATCAATCAGGGATACAGTGATGCTGTCATGAATACCGCACGCGCTGCCGGTGCAACCGGAGGCACAATTCTAAAAGGTCTGCGCTGCAGCCCCGGAAAATCAGCCGTCATTTTCGGTATCACGATCCAGGAAGAACAGGAAATTGTCGCAATCGTTGTTCCAAAAGATAAAAAAACCGAGATCATGCAGGCAATCAGTTCTGCTCATGGCATGGACTCTCCTGCACACGGCGTCGCTTTTTCCCTGCCGGTGGATGGAATTATGGGATTATAATGTCAATGATACATTCCGTCATGGTTATCTGCTATTCAATCGCCGGTATTTGAATATAGTTACAAAAAGAACTGCGTGTTTTCAGATCAACACGCAGTTCTTTTTTCAGGTCTGTATACCAAAATATACAGACCATTTGCAATTTTCAAATTGTCTATCTTTTCTTATGCCTCTGCCGGAACATCCTTCATAGAAAAGCTGATGCGTCCCATCTTATCTTTTCCAAGGCATACAACTTTAACCTTATCTCCTAATGTCAGGACATCTTCTACACGGTTGATACGCTCTTTGGAAATTTTGGAAATATGAACCATTCCCTCTTTACCCGGAGCAAACTCAATGAATGCACCAAACTCTTTGATGCTTACAACCGTACCGGTAAAAATCTGTCCCTCAGCAAAGTCAGTCGTGATGATCTTGATCATCTCGATTGCTTTATTCATCATCTCAGCATCTGTACCGCATACAGAAACTGCACCGTCATCCGTGATATCGATCTTAACACCAGTGCGGTCGATGATCTCGTTGATTGTCTTGCCTCTCTGTCCGACTACATCACCAATCTTGTCCGGATTGATCTGAATCTGAACGATCTTCGGTGCATACGCACTTACTTCTTTTCTCGGCTCTTCGATCGCTTTTGACATAACCTCATCCATGATGTAGATTCTTGCCTCTCTTGCACGGCTGATCGCTTCCTCAACGATCGGTCTTGTAAGACCATGAATCTTGATATCCATCTGGATCGCAGTGATACCTTTGTGCGTACCGGTTACTTTAAAGTCCATATCCCCGAAGAAATCTTCAAGTCCCTGGATATCAGTAAGAACAAGATAATCATCATCTGTATCACCGGTAACAAGACCACAGGAAATACCTGCAACCATTGCTTTAAGCGGAACGCCTGCTGCCATTAATGACATACAGGATGCACAGGTAGAAGCCATGGAAGTAGATCCGTTTGACTCAAATGTCTCGGATACAGCACGAATTGCATACGGGAACTCTTCCTCAGAAGGAAGTACAGCCATAAGTGCTTTCTCTGCTAATGCACCATGACCGATCTCACGACGTCCCGGTCCACGTGAAACCTTTGTCTCACCTACAGAATATGCAGGGAAGTTATACTGATGGATATATCTCTTTGTTGTAATATTCTCATCTAATCCGTCAATCTTCTGTACTTCAGAAAGTGGAGCTAATGTAACAACATCACAGATCTGTGTCTGTCCACGGGTAAACATTGCAGAACCATGAACTCTTGGAATCAGGTCAACCTCTGCTGCAAGTGGACGGATCTGATTGATTGCACGGCCATCCGGACGTTTATGATCTTTTAAGATCATCTTACGGACAGTCTTCTTCTGATACTGGTAAACAGCCTCACCGAGCACTGCTAACCATTCTTCGTTATCTGCAAATGCCTCAGCAAGTTTATCTGTAATCTCACGGATATTCTCTTCACGTTTCTGCTTTTCATCGGTAAATACAGCTTCTTCCATCTGCTCCGGTGTTACGATTTCTTTCATTGCAGCAAACATTTCTTCCGGAATTGCACAGCTTGTGTACTCATGTTTTGGCTTGCCTACTTCTTCTACGATATGATTGATAAACGCAATGATCGTCTGGTTTACATCATGACATTTATAGATTGCCTCGATCATTTTCTTTTCCGGGATCTCATTCGCACCGGCCTCGATCATGATGACTTTCTCTGATGTAGATGCAACCGTAAGCTGTAAATCACCGGTATCCCATACTTTCTGGGACGGATTGATGATAAACTCGCCATCTACCATACCCATCTGTGTCATAGCACAAGGACCTGCAAATGGGATGTCAGAAATGGTAACTGCAAGTGCAGAACCGATCATTGCTACAACTTCCGGACGGCACTCTGTGTCAACAGACATAACCATGTTGTTGATGGTAACGTCATTACGGTAATCTTTCGGGAACAGCGGACGCATTGGACGGTCAATAACACGAGAAGTCAGGATCGCATTCTCAGATGCTTTTCCCTCTCTCTTATTGAAGCCTCCAGGGATCTTTCCAACTGCATACATCTTCTCCTCATACTCAACACTGAGCGGGAAGAAATCAACGCCATCTCTCGGCTTGTCCGATGCGGTAGCTGTAGATAAGACAGTTGTCTCGCCGTATTTTAATAATGCAGCACCATTTGCCTGGGCACACACTCTGCCGATATCAACAGTCAATGTTCTGCCGGCAAGTTCCATTGAAAAACTTTTATACATTCGTTTTCTCCTTTTCTCTGTGGAGACAGAAGCACCGAAACTACTGAAAAATACACGACTTTTCATACATTTTTCAGTGGTCTCGGAAATATACTTCTGCCTGTAATCCGTCTTTGGAAAGAATCTTTTTGGGGACCCTTTCTTATTTAACTGAAAATCGAGTGGAGTATATCTCCACTCGATAAAACCGCATGGAACAGATTCCATACGGTATCCATACAAGCCAGCCTCCATGCGGAAGCGGCTCTGTATGGAGAAGATCTTATTTTCTAAGACCTAAACGCTCAATTAAGGAACGATATCTTTCGATATCAACTTTCTTTAAGTATGCCAGTAAACCACGTCTCTGACCAACCATCTTTAAAAGACCACGTCTTGAATGATAGTCGTTTTTGTTCTCAGCAAGATGAGCATTCAATTCCTCGATACGTGCTGTTAAGATAGCGATCTGTACTTCCGGTGAACCTGTATCTCCCGGTGTTCTGCCATACTCTGCGATAATTGCCTGTTTCTTTTCCTTTGCGATCATTTTATGATCCTCCTTTTCTTATTAAACGCCCATTCCGGCTGTGCCGGGATATGATACTCAGTAAAAGGTCGGAGTGTCCATCTACCGAATATGGGCTAAACTCATACTTCGTTATTATAACATGGGTTCATCCTGTTGTAAATGCCTAAATTTAATTATTGATCACACGCACTACTTTAACCGGCGTTCTGTAATATGCTCCGGAAATCTTGATACCGGACTTTGGAGAACTTGCATGTACCACACGACCTCCGCCAATATAAATAGCCACATGATTGATACTGCTGCCATTGCCATAGAAGAAAAGATCTCCCGGCTGTGCGTCCGACGCAGCAATCTTTGTTCCACAGTTTGCCTGTGCCTTAGAAGAATGCGGAAGTGAAATACCATAATTAGCAAATACACTTAATACAAATCCGGAGCAGTCTGCCCCTCTTGTAAGACTTGTTCCTCCCCAGACATATGGGTTTCCAACAAACTGTGTAGCATAGGAAACAAGTGATACGCGCACATCCGATACACCCTGTCCATAACGAACTTCTGTCATGGTCTGTGCTTTCGGCAGTTCCGTTGCTATACTGACATAATCAGATGAAACATATCCCTCATCACTGTCAACATTGATCTTTACCCAGCCGTCAAGAACTTCAAGTACCTCAAGTTCTTCTCCTTCCGGCATCATGGTGATAACATGACTGTCTGTATTTGCCTCATCACGGACATAAAGTGTTGTCGTTGTCACGGTCGCAACAGTCTGCTTTACCTCCTGTGCTTTTGCGATCGCAGCTTCCCCGGTCAGAAGATATTCTGATTTTACATATCCTTTTACTTTTCCTGACTCGATCTGCGTCCACTCACCGTCTGTTCCAATAATTTCACATCCTGCATTATTTGGCAGTTTGCCAACAATCTCTGCCTCTGTTCCAGGTACTTCACGGACATTGATATTACCGTCCGCCTGTGCAATGCCAAGGTTCGTATAGCCAAATTCGCCTGCTGCTTCTGCAAGTGCTTTTTCTTTATCCTCTTCCTGCGTCTCTTCCTCCTGACCGGATGCGGTCACATCACGGTCTGACTCCGAAACACTGACCATATCTGCAGCCGTAACAGAAAGATAATCTGACATTGCATCCGTAACACCAGAAGTCACCTTTGCATCCGTCATTGCATAATTTCCAATCTGTCCGCCCAATGTGGAAGAAACTCCGGCAGATACCTCATTTTCCTGTAAAGATGTGCTTTCTGCCATCACTGCACGTCCATCTTTTGAACCTGACTTTTCATCAATATAAGCTACTGAAAATATAAGAGAACCAGCTGCAAGGAGTCCGGCTGCCTTAACCCATTTTGCTTTCATATCCGTACCTTTCCAAATATTCCAAAATACCTTATTTATTCAATACTGCTCAAGTATAGCAGTCATTTTTTACAATGTCAACATATTTATGTAATATTTTCGTAATATTTAGGTTTCATTTTTCCCAAACCATGCCCTTGCATATGCAATGTTATTCTGCATTTCCTCTTTCAGAGCCTCAATGGATGGAAATTTCCGTTCCTCACGTACTCTGGTCAGGAACTCTACCGTTACAACTTTTCCATAAAGATCTCCTGCAAAATCCAGAAGATGGGTTTCAACTCCGATCGGATTTTTTCCTTCAATCGTCGGTTTTACACCAACATTCGTAACACCACGGTAACACCTGTCAGCGAGCCGTACTTCAGTCACGTATACACCGCTCTCCGGAAGAAGTTTTTCTTCCGGCGGGATCTGATTGATCGTCGGGATTCCAAGTTTAGTGCTGCCTAAATGTCTCCCATGAAGGATCTCTCCTGTCACAAAATAGTGGTATCCCAGCAGGTGATTCGCTTTCTCGATATTGCCTTTTGCAATCTCTTCCCGGACAAATGTACTGCTGATATCTCTCTTATCTTCCTGCATCTTGTCAATGACAAGCACCTCATAACCATACTTGTCCGACAGATCTTTCAGCATGTGATAATCGCCTCTGCGGTTGTGTCCAAAATGAAAATCTGAACCAACCACAAAACATTTCACATGGAGCTGGTGTACAATCTTTGCTATAAAATCTTCCGGTTCCATGCACATGATTTCTTTTGTAAACGGACACTCAACCAGATAATCAATCCCAATCTGTTCAAAGATATGCATTTTTTCTTCATTAGTCGTCAAAACTTTCGCTTCAACCTGTTCCACACTTTTCCGCGGTGGAATATTAAAGGTAAATATGACCGCAGCAAGTCCATCTTCTTTCTTAGCAGCAAGATGTTCCATCAGAAGTTCATGTCCTCTGTGTATTCCATCAAATTTTCCAAGCGAAAGTACCGTTGGTTCTTCTATATAAAATTCGGTTGTATTTTTCAGATATTTCATGCTTCCATAAACAGTTTTACCGGTTTATAATCCCCCTGTATATCTGAGTACTCATAAATTCCGATAAAACGCCCTTCCTCATCATAAATACGGATCGGCTGCTGTTCCCATTTACTCTGATAGGAAACAAACATGTCTTTTTTTATCCGGTTTCCGTTATATAACAGTTTGTTCCATTCTCTGCAGATCACCGCTTTTTTATACTGTAAAAATACGGAATCAACTGTATAAATAAAGTCAAACATCCCTGCTTCCCACTGCTCCGGTGCTGTCTGTCCTACTGCTTTTTTGACACGCTCCTCAATCTCTGAGAGCCGCAATGCATCCTGTACACAAAACTCAGATACTTTTGTCCGCAAAAGTGATTCCATACATGCTCCACAGGAAAGTTTTTCACCGATATCCTGACATAACGTTCTGATATAAGTTCCTTTCGAACAGCGCACACGCATGCAGACTCTCGGCAGTTCCATTTTGATGATCTCTATCGAATAAATCTGAACCGGTCTCGCCTGACGTTCCACAGTTACACCGCTTCTTGCCAGATCACACAGCTTCTTGCCGTTTACTTTTAATGCAGAATACATTGGAGGCACCTGCATGTAGTCTCCCGCAAAAGAAAGAACCGCTTCTTTTACCTGTTCTTCACTTACTTCTACCGGATGTTCCTCTAAAACAGTTCCGGTGACGTCCTGCGTATCTGTCACTTTTCCAAGCAGCATCACAGCAACGTATTCTTTATTTTTATCCGTCAAAAGGTCGCAGACTTTTGTCGCCTTACCAAGACACACAGGAAGCACTCCCTCCGCATCCGGATCGAGTGTCCCTGTGTGTCCGATTTTCCTTGTTTTTAAAATGCCTCTTAATTTTGCGACCACATCAAAGGATGTATATCCTTTTTCTTTGTATACATTGATAATTCCGTTAATCATAAATTTCCCCAAAATCAATCTGTGATCTGTTCTTTAATATCTGCAATGATTTCATTCAGCCGTACATCCGGATCTCCTGTCACAGAAAAACCGGCTGCCCTGACATGCCCGCCACCACCGTATTTTGCAGCGATCTTTGCAACATCCACATAACTTGCAGACCGGGTGCTGACTTTATAATTTTCCTCATCTGTCTGGTATAAAAATACTGCCACTTCCACATCTTTTGTCACGCGGAGCTGACTGACGATTCCATCTAAATGTTTCGGCAATACGTCATATTCTTTCATTTCTTCCGCAGTAATGATGCTTGAAATGCATTTTCCATCCAGATGCAGCTTACTTTTGACTAACGCAAGTCCCATAATACGGTTCTGCTCATAAGTCTTCGTAAAAAATGTCTGATCCACGATCTTCGGGAAATCTATTCCCAGTCCCATCAGAACACCTGCTGCTTCCATCGTTTTTGCCGATGTGCAGGAGTACTGGAACACACCGGTATCATGAATGATCCCGGTATAAATGCACTCTGCGATTTCCTTATTCAGCCGTTCTCTCGGAATCAGTTCAAATACAAGCTCTGATGTAGAACTTGCCTGCGGGAAAATATAATTTTCATCTGCAAAGCTCTGATTGCTGATATGATGATCGATACATGCTGTTTTTTTCGCATGTTCAAAATATTTTGCCGCATCCCCAAGTCTTCCGAGATCACCACAGTCCTGTGCGATAAACAGGTCATAACTTGTATCCGCAGTACAGTCGCTTATGATCTTATCTGAATTTTTCATAAACTTGAAAATATTGGGAATCGGCTGCAGATACAGGCTGACTTCTATCTGTGGATAATAGGTTGTGATATAATTATAAGTTGCAAGGCAGGAACCGACACAGTCTCCATCCGGTCTTACATGGCCTGCAATGGCAACTGTTTTCACTCCCTGGAAAAGTTCATCAAGACTTTTCATTTTCTCCTCCATCCCCAAATACACATGATCTGTGCATCTTAATCATTGTTTGTATCTGTTTCTTCCTCGTTATCATCTCTGATATCTTTTGTAACCTCATCAATCATCTTAGACATTTTTACGCCATACTCGATTGACTGGTCTAATACAAAACGGATCTCCGGTGTATTGCGCAGATTGACTGTTTTTGCAAGTTTGCTGCGGATAAATCCCTCCGCGCTCTTTAATCCTGCCAGCGTTTTTGCCTGGGATTCCTCATCTCCTAAAACGCTGATATATGCTTTGCATGTCTTTAAATCCGGTGCAACTTCCACTGCAACAACACTTGTCAGCGGATTGATCCGCGGGTCTTTGATCTCCCCGCGGATAATATTGGAAAGTTCACGCTGCACTTCACCATTGATCCTGGTATTTTTAATACTGTTTTTTCTCATATCAATCCTCTTTTAGCGCGGTACCTCAACCATTGTATACGCTTCTACGATATCTAATTCCTGGAAATCTCCAAAGCCTTCAAATACAAGACCGCACTCAAATCCTGCTTTTACTTCTTTCACATCATCTTTAAATCTCTTTAAGGAAGCTAAATCACCCTCAAAGATCTGCTCACCCTCACGGGAGATACGAACTTTACATCCTCTCTGGAACATACCATCAAGCACATAAGAACCTGCAATATTGCCGACTCCGGAAGCCTTGAAGATCTGACGGATCTCTGCGTGGCCTAAGACTTTCTCCTCGTATACCGGGTCTAACATTCCCTTCATTGCTGCCTCTACATCCTCGATCGCATTGTAGATGACTTTATAGAGACGGATATCTACATTTTCTTTATCTGCAGTAAGTTTTGCAGTCGGATCCGGACGAACGTTAAATCCGATGATGATCGCATTCGATGCAGATGCAAGGCTGACATCAGACTCGTTGATCGCACCAACACCACCATGAATGACTTTTACAACTACTTCTTCGTTCGACAGTTTTACAAGACTCTGTTTTACTGCCTCCACAGAACCCTGTACATCGGCTTTTACGATGATATCGAGTTCTTTGACATTTCCGGACTGGATCTGTGAAAACAGATCGTCTAAGGACATCTTTGCTTTTGTATCTTCGATCAGACGATTCTTGCCCTCGGAAATATAGGTCTCTGCAAATGCTCTTGCTTCTTTCTCAGTATCCATTGCAACGAATGTCTCGCCTGCTTCCGGAACAGAAGATAAACCTAAAATCTCAACCGGCATGGAAGGACCAGCCTCTTTGACACGTCTTCCCTGATCATCGATCATCGCACGGACTTTACCATAGCAGCTTCCACATGCTACCGGCTGACCAACTTTTAAAGTACCTTTCTGTACCAGAACAGTTGCAACAGCACCGCGTCCTTTATCAAGCTGTGCTTCGATGACAAGACCTCTTGCATTACGCTTTGGATTTGCTTTTAACTCAAGCACTTCTGCTGTTAAAAGAATCATCTCAAGCAGGTTGTCGATACCCTCTTTTGTATGTGCGGATACCGGACAGAAGATCGTGCTTCCACCCCAGTCTTCCGGAATAAGCTCATATTCGGATAACTCCTGTTTTACACGCTCGATGTTTGCACTTGGTTTATCGATCTTGTTGATTGCAACAATGATCTCAACACCTGCTGCCTTTGCATGGTTGATCGCCTCTACAGTCTGTGGCATAACACCATCATCTGCTGCTACAACTAAGATTGCAATATCAGTAGAATTTGCACCACGCATACGCATTGCGGTAAATGCCTCATGTCCCGGTGTATCTAAGAATGTAATATTCTGTCCATTGATAGATACCACAGACGCACCGATATGCTGTGTGATACCGCCCGCTTCTCTGTCTGTCACACGGGTAGAACGGATTGCATCCAGTAAAGATGTTTTACCATGGTCAACGTGACCCATAACACAGACAACTGGTGGACGTGCTACTAAAGTATCTTCCGGATCATCTTCCTCTTTTAAGAGTTCAGCGATCACATCGACTTTTTCCTCCGGTTCACAGATACAGTTAAACTCTAATGCGATTTCTTCTGCCTGCTCGTAATCTACTTCCTGATTCACAGTAACCATTGTTCCTTTTAAGAACAGCTTCTTTACGATGACAGATGGCTGTACTTTCATCTTGTCAGCTAATTCTCTGATCGTAAGTTTCTCTGGGAGAACAAGTGTACGGATCGCATCCTCTTCCGGCTGCTGTTTTGGCTGCTGCTGCGGTTTCTTCTTGCCGCCATTCTTCTCAAGATTGATAAAACGTTCCTGTTTCTTTCCGCCAAGTGCATCATAATCATTACGCTGTCTTGCGTTTTTGTTTCTGTCTTTATCACGCTCTCTCGATTCTTTTCCTCTTAATTCTTCCGGTGCTGCTGCCGCTGCCTCTTTATTGAAACGGTCGATCTCACGGTCAAGTCTGCCACCACCGTTATTTCCGCCACGGAAGCCATTGTTTCTGTTATTATTTCTGTCGCCCTGACCCTGTCCCGGTCTGCCATTGTTCTGGTATGGACGCTGTCCGTCATTTCTTCCGTTTCTGTCACCGTATGGACGCTGTGGTCTGTCACCATTGTTTCTCTGGTTTCTTCCGTCTCCCTGTGGACGGCGCTGACCATTGTTATTACGGTCGCGTCTGTCATTATTATTTCCCTGACGACGATCATTATTCTGCGGACGGTATTCCGGATTCTGTGCATATACATTTTCTCTCGGAGTCTGTACCTGTACAGTCTCAACCGGTTTTTTCGGTTCTTCAGCTGCCGGTTTAGCATCTCTCTGTGCCTTTAACTCTGCTGCTTTTGCTGCTGCAAGACGTTCTGCCTCTTCTGCTGCCTTTGCAGCCTCCGGGTTGATTGCACGCTCAAATGCTTTTCTCACATCATAACCGGATGTCGGTCTTGCCTGCGCATTGCCACGGTTCTGGTTCTGTCCCTGCGGACGGCGTTCACCATTACCCGGACGTCTGTCGCCATTGCCCGGACGTCTGTTGTTATTACCACCGCGGTTATTGCCCTGTTTACTGTACTGTGCATTGAATACAGCAGTAATGCTTGATTTTTTCTTCGGACGCTGCTCTGCATTTTCTGCTGATTTTGTCTGTTCATTTGCCTGCTGTTTCTGTACCGGTTTATTTTCTGGTGCAGCCGCCTTATTATCTGCCGGTTTATTTTCCGGTGCATTTTCTTTGTTCTGCGCCTTTTTCTCCGGTGCAGCAGATTTCCCGAACTTCTTTCTCACAATCTCCTGTGCCGGATCATCCACATTGCTTGAAGCTGCTTTTACTGCATATTCTGTCGTATTTAATGTCTCTATAATCTGTTTACTCTCTATTCCTAATTCTTTTGCAAGGTCATATACTCTCATTTTTGCCATTTATCTTAATTCCTCCCACTATTCAGTTGTGATTGTTGTTTCAGTCTCTCTTCTATCGAGTGCGACAGTCCCTCGTTCGTGACTGCAAGCGACGCACGAAATTCTTTTCCAATGAAATGCCCAAGCATTTCTTTATCTGAATATTCATACATTGGCACCTGATAAAACTCTGTCATATTGCGAAACATTTTCTTTGTATTGTCTGACGCATCCTGTGCAACGATGACAAGGTATGCCCTGCCCTCTTTTACTGCCTTTTCCGTAGAAAATTCTCCGCTCGCCACACTGCCGGCCTTTGCGGCAATTCCTAGCATAGATAACACTCTATCTGGTTTCAAGCTGTTCCATCTCCTTTGTCAGCGTTTCATATACATCTTTTGGGATCGGCATTTTAAATGATCGTTCTAACCCTTTATTCTTTATCGCCATTGCAAGACATTCACGGTTCGGACAGATATAAGCACCTCTTCCGTTCTTTCTTCCAGTCGCATCTAAAATGATCTCCGTTTCCCCTTCTTCCGTCGGCGCTGTTTTGATCACACGGATCATATCTCTTTTGGCTTTCATTTCATGACAGCCGACACACTGCCTCATCGGAATCTTTTTATTTGACATTCTTCTTAATACCTCTTATTCTCTGTCCTCTCCGTCAGCTTCAACATTGTTTTCTTCTGTTCCGTCAGCCTCATAGCTGTCTTCTGCCGGTGCGCTGCCGTCTTCGTAATCCTCATAGGACTCGCCGTCCTCATCGTAATACTCATCTTCCTCGTAATCATTCTCATAATCAAGGAAGTCACCGGACTCTCTCGCCTGTGTCTCACTCTTAATGTCGATCTTGAATCCTGTCAGACGTGCTGCAAGTCTTGCATTCTGTCCTTCTTTACCGATTGCAAGAGAAAGCTGGTAATCCGGTACAACAACTTTCGCTGATTTTTCTTCAGCATCTGCAATAACGGAAATAACTTTTGCCGGACTTAATGCATTTTCGATCATCATTGCCGGATTCTCATTCCAGGTAATGATATCAATTTTCTCACCGCGCAGCTCACCAACGATTGCATTAACTCTGGCACCGTTCATACCAACACATGCGCCAACCGGATCAACATCCGGATCATTGGACCATACTGCGATCTTTGTTCTGCTTCCTGCTTCACGGGCGATTGCTTTGATCTCAACGATACCCTCGCGGACTTCAGCAACCTCAGATTCAAACAGACGTTTTACAAGTTCCGGATGTGTTCTTGATACTAATACCTTTGGTCCCTTTGAAGTAGCCTTAACTTCCAGAATGTACACTTTGATACGTTCTGTCGGCTGGAACACCTCACCTTTCACCTGTTCATTTTCTGTTAAGATCGCATCAACTCTTCCTAAATTAATGCTGACATTTCTTCCAATGTAGCGCTGTACCACACCGGTCACAACATCTTTTTCCATGCTGTAATACTGATCATATAAAACCTTACGCTCTTCCTCACGGATTTTCTGTAAGATCACATTCTTTGCATTCTGTGTTGCAATACGGCCAAATTCTTTAGACTGCACCTCAATATTGACAACATCGCCGATCTCGTATTTGGAATTGATCATTTTAGCATTGACCAGACTGATCTGCTCTACCGGATCTTCTACATTTTCAACAACTGTTTTTTCCTGAAACACATGGAACTCACAGGTTTCCGGATCAATCGATACCTTTACATTATCAGATGTACCGAAATGATTCTTGCATGCTGTAACAAGAGAATTTTCAATCGCCTCAAGCAATGTATCCTTGCTGATATTCTTCTCCTGTTCCAATATATTTAACGCTTCTAACAACTCATTATTACTCATTTTAAAATCCTCCTTGTTTTGCGGAGCAAAATGCGACTGCCTCTGCAGGAGCAGAGGATTTTCCTCCTTTAGTTTTATTGAATCTTTAAAAATCAAATGCCAGACGGATCAGCGCAATATCGCTTTTTTCAAACGTCATTTCCGTCTCATCCTCTGTCTTTATTGTCACGGTATTTTCATCATATGCAGATAAAATACCATAAAATTCCTTTTCACGGTTAATCGCACGGTATGTTCGTATCTCTACTTCTTTTCCCATGCTGCGGACATAATCCTTTTCTTTTTTTAACGGTCTTCCAAGTCCCGGAGAGCTGACCTCAAAAACATAAGAATCTTCAACGAAATCTTCTTTATCTAAAATCTCGTTCATCTCCCGCGCCACTGCCTCACAGTCATTTACGGTAATGCCGCCTTCCTTATCGATATAGGCTCTCAAGTACCAGGTACCGCCTTCCTTTACATACTCCACATCGACCAGCTCAAAATTCATGCGGTCCAAGATCGGAGTAATCAGTTCTTCGGTGCGCGTTTCGTATGTTTCACGTTTTGACATGTGTACACCTTCTTTCTTCCATATTCAGTTTTCCTTTTGCCAGATTCTTTCACTCATCAGAATACATGGCTCCTAAACGTGAATTGAGAGAGGGCTTTCGTCCTCTCTCAATCAAGTCATCGTGTTATCATTTATTACTGTAACACTTTCCTTTCTAAAATGCAAGCCTTTTGCGGGATTTCAATGAAATTTCCTATTACATAAAAAAATTGCCAATACACCATCTGGTATACTGACAACTTCCGGGTTGGGCTGTTTATCTCTTTCGAAATAACAGTGAGTAGCTCGTAGGGGAATCGAACCCCTGTTTCCGCCGTGAGAGGGCGGCGTCTTAACCGCTTGACCAACGGGCCACAAATATTTGATTATCTCTGTTATAAAACAGAATAGCTCGTAGGGGAATCGAACCCCTGTTTCCGCCGTGAGAGGGCGGCGTCTTAACCGCTTGACCAACGGGCCACAAATATTTGATTATCTCTGTTATAAAACAGAATAGCTCGTAGGGGAATCGAACCCCTGTTTCCGCCGTGAGAGGGCGGCGTCTTAACCGCTTGACCAACGAGCCGAACTGATACTTATTATAGCATGCTTTTTTTTATTTGCAAGTCTTTTTTTGAACTTTTTTTATTTTTTTAAAAATATGAACAATTTACACAATTCTGTGTCATATTTTTTCCTGTTTTCATGGCATATTTACACCTTTTCATACATTAAATCCTCTATTACTTCCTTAACCGTCGAAATCCGTTCTATTTTTCCAACATTTGAACCGCAAAATACAAGCCCGTTTTCGATATCTCCATGTACGGCACGGATCAATGCCTGTGTAATGCAGTATGGAATCTGCGCAGGTTTGCAGTTTTTAATGCAATGATAACAGCGTTCCACCCGCTGTGCCGTATTTTCTGTTTTCTGGACAAACGCATTATTTAATGCACGTCCTGGCATGCCGACCGGACTTTTGATAATTTTTACGCCCGACTCTTCTGCTGTCACATAAGCATTCTTATATTCTAAAGACGCATCACATTCTTTTGTTGCAACAAATCTTGTCGCTGCCTGAATGCCATCTGCCCCAAGTTCCTTGATTTGTTTCGCATCGGCTGCATCCCAGATTCCACCTGCCGCAAAAACAGGGATCTGTTTATGGTATTTCTCCTCATACTGTTTCTTTTCTTCCATGATCGCAGTCAGTTCTTCCGCAAAACGGATTTTGGGAATGTCCTCAAGCTGTTCTCTTGAAAATCCCAGATGACCGCCTGCTTCTGGTCCCTCAGCAACAATAAAATCTGCTGTTCTGCCGTATTTCTTATCCCAGGTTTTTAAGATCAGGGACGCAGCACGCCTTGATGATACAATGGGTGCGATCTTTGCCTTCCCTGCTTCCACCAGTTCCGGCAGGTCTATTGGAAGCCCTGCTCCACAGATCACAGCATCTGCCCCCGCACGCACTGCTTCTTTTACATGTTCTCTGTACTGCTGTAATGCAACCATGACATTCACTGCCACCATTCCTCTTCCAGCAGACAATTCTTTTGCCCTGGCAATATGTTTCCGGATACCGCGCAGATTACATTCTTCTTCATTTCCCACAAAATCAGGTTCTTCAAATCCGATCTGTGCTGTGGAGATCACTCCCATACCTCCCTCCGCCGCAACTGCACCTGCCAGACCGCTTAAACTCACACCAACTCCCATGCCTCCCTGTATCAGCGGCAGGCTCAGATTCCATCCCTCAAAACTGTTCATCGAAAAAATTGGTTTCATAATATCCCTCTCTATTATATATAGTTTTTATTACTATGTATTATAGTAGCATTTAATATATATCATGTCAATGGCAACCATATTATTATTTATAAAGAAAAATACCCTGCTCTGCCGCATCGGCATTACAGGGTATTTTCCATCTTCTGTTATATAGTCTGTCTTACAGATTATTCGTCATATCCATTCGGATTATTCTTCTGCCATCTCCAGGAATCTTCACACATTTCCTTGATACCATACTGTGCCTTCCAGCCAAGCTCACGCTCCGCTTTTGAAGGATCGCAATAGCATGTTGCGATATCTCCTGCACGTCTTGGTTTGATTGCGTATGGAATCTTTACGCCGGTTGCAGCTTCGAAGTTTTTCACAATATCAAGTACGCTGTAACCATGACCAGTTCCAAGGTTATAGATTGCAAGACCACAGTTCTCATCAATCTTCTTCAATGCCTTTACATGACCAAGTGCAAGATCAACGACATGAATATAATCTCTGACACCAGTTCCATCCGGTGTATCATAATCATTGCCAAATACACCAAGTTCTTTTAATTTTCCAACTGCCACCTGTGTGATATACGGCATCAGATTGTTCGGGATACCATTCGGGTTTTCTCCCATTGTTCCGCTCTTATGGGCACCGATCGGGTTAAAGTAACGAAGTAAAATAACATTCCACTCCGGATCAGCTTTCTGGATATCCATCAGTACCTGCTCTAACATGGATTTTGTCCAGCCATAAGGATTGGTACACTGACCTTTCGGGCAGTTCTCTGTGATCGGGATTTCAGCCGGATCACCATATACCGTTGCTGAAGATGAGAAAATAATGTTCTTGCAGTTATGCTGGCGCATTACATCTACCAGAGTTAATGTTCCTGAAATATTGTTGTTGTAATATTCCCAAGGTTTCTGTACAGACTCACCAACAGCCTTTAATCCTGCAAAATGAATGCAGCTGTCAATTTTCTCTTTCTTAAAGATCTCATTTAAGATCTCACGGTCTAAAATATCTCCTTTATAGAAAGTTACATCTTTTCCTGTGATTGCTTTTACACGCTCTAATGATTTCTCAGATGCATTTACCAGATTGTCAAGAACAACAACCTCATAACCTGCATTTAATAATTCTACACATGTGTGACTTCCAATAAATCCGGCACCGCCGGTAACTAAAATTGCCATAGTTTTCTTCCACCTTTCCATAACAAGTCTTTTTATTTACCTTCAACGTTATGGGTACATCTTACCCCATTCTGATGAAAATGTATAGCCAAAAATGTACAAATAATATGTAAAAATGTTGCATATTAGTATGGCAGCCAGTATACTTATATTTATAAAATACACTGGCAGTTAATTACCAGTAAATAATGGAGGATTTCTATGTATGAAAAATATAAAAATTCCTACAAAGTAACGGAAAAGGAACTGGTTTCTCTTTCTGTGTACAATGTAGGATTTCAACGATGTGATTCCCTGTATCAGTGGGGACCGGGAATCCGGGATCATTATCTGATCCACTATATTATTTCAGGAAAGGGATTCTATAAGATTGGAAAACGCACTTATGAATTACAGGCGGGAGACTCATTTTTAGTCTATCCAAACACAGAGGTTGTTTATTACGCTGCCGAAGCGGATCCGTGGGAATATGCATGGGTAGGTTTTACAGGCAGTGACGCTTCCATGATCTTAAAAGCAACTGATTTTTCGCCTGAAAAACCGATTATCCGCTCTACACCTCACGGAGATGACATTCACCGGCAGATACTTCATATATATGATGCAAGAGGCAACGAATTTCAGCATGCCGTGGAAATGACCGGACGGCTCTATACAATGCTCGCCATGTTTTTACACGACGCCTCCCACACAACAGAACAAATTTCTGCCAACAGTTATGTGCAAAAAGGCATCGAATATATCTCTTCCAATTATTCTTATGCAATTACCGTGGAAGATATTGCAGACTATGTCGGGGTCAGCCGCAGCCACCTGTTCCGCTCTTTTGAGTCAGTGCTCGGTCAGTCACCAAAGGAATATCTGACGGATTTTCGCATGAAACAGGCATGTTATCTTTTAGAACACTCCAATCTGTCCATCACTGCAATTGCGAACTCACTTGGTTTTGACAACAGCTTATATTTTTCCAAAACATTTCACAAGCAAAAGCAAATGTCCCCAAAAGAATACCGGGCACATTCGCGTACTCCCCAGTCATAATACCGCATTTAACGTACATGATTTCCTTTTTCAATATCGTTTTTACATATCACTGGTTTTCGCATAGAACTCACTGCCATTCCAGTATGCTTTTGCTTCTCCCGCAAGCACCGCCTTACAAAAATCTTTTTCATCAGCAAGTCTTCTGTCAAACAGCATACCACCACCAATCATCTTTGTGGTGTGCTGGTCAGAGCCTGCCGTAATAGGAAGTTCATGTTTTCTTGCATAGGCAATGGCTTTCTCATTATATAAAATGTTTTTATGCGCCGTGCTTGCCGGACTCTCATGTGTGGCATTGATTCCCTCTACCGCATCCACACAGTCCGGGAAAAGACGGATTTCCGGAATATAGTCCTCCTCACGGAACGGATGAGCCTGACTGACAATGCCTCCACCGGCATGCACCAGTTCATATTGCTCTTTTACATCTGCATCCTTGATCTCGGGATGTTCTAACAGCCATTCCTTACTTAACCCATATATTAAAAATTCTGTTCCCTGATATCCTGACTCCCATCCAAAGAATACCTGCAATCCAATCTTATCGCCTTCTTCTTTTGCATGTTCATATCCCTTGCAGAATTGTTCCACCCAGTCTTTCCACGGAAGACTCCGGTCTGCTGCCGTATTTCCATAGAAGAAATGGTCTGTTACAACGATGCCGGCATATCCCGCTTTCTGATACGCTCCCGCCATCTCTGCTCCTGTATTCTGTCCGCATGCACTACCCTCTGACGTGTGTACATGGGTGTCATATAAATATCCGTTTATCTGCATGAAAAACCTCCACTTTGTCTTCCATAGAAAAAGAACCTACCCCGGCAGGTTGTCCCACCGGAATAAGTTCTCTTAAGTCTTGTCCTATAATTAAGCAACTGCTTTCTTAGCAATTTCTGCTAATGCTGCAAATCCTGCTGCATCATTTACAGCCATCTCTGCTAACATTTTACGGTTGATATCAACACCAGCTACTTTTAAGCCGTGCATCATCTGGCTGTAAGAGATTCCGTTCATTCTTGCTGCTGCGTTGATACGAGCAATCCATAACTGACGGAACTGTCTCTTTCTTTCTTTTCTACCTGCATAAGAACTTGTTAAGGCTCTCATAACAGACTGTTTTGCAACACGGTACTGTTTAGAACGAGCTCCTCTGTAACCTTTTGCTAATTTTAATGTTCTATTATGTCTTTTTTTAGCGCCTAAACCGCCTTTAACTCTTGCCATGATCTATTCCTCCTTAACAACTTTCTTACATGTATGGTAAAATCTTCTTCATATTCTTAACGTTTGTAGCATCTACGATAGCCGGTTTTCTAAGATTTCTCTTATTCTTTGTTGTTTTCTTTGTTAAGATATGTCTCTTGTAAGCTTTATTTCTCTTTAATTTTCCTGTTCCTGTTACTTTGAAACGTTTTGCAGCTGCTCTGCTTGTTTTCATTTTTGGCATGATATATTCCTCCTTAAAATTATGATTTTTTTTCTGCCAACACCATGCTGATGCTTCTGCCTTCAACCTTTGGTGCTTTTTCCACTACTGCAACCTCTGCAAGACTCTCAGCAAAATCATCCAGAATGTGTTTGCTGGCATTCATATGTGCCATCTCACGTCCGCGGAATCTTAAAGTAATCTTTACTTTATCACCTTTGCTCAAGAATTTTTTTGCAGCATTCATTTTGGTGTTCAAATCATTTGAATCAATATTCGGTGACAGACGAATCTCTTTTAACTCGACCACTTTCTGTTTTTTTCTGGCTTCTTTCTCTTTTCTAGCCATCTCATAACGATATTTACCGTAATCGATAATCTTACATACCGGCGGCTTTGCGGTCGGAGCAATCTTGACCAAATCAAGCTCTGCTTCCTCAGCCAGCTTCATTGCTTCTCTTGCTGACATAATGCCAAGCTGTTCTCCGTTTTCTCCGATCAGACGAACTTCTCTGTCTCTGATCTGTTCATTAATCATTAACTCGCTAATGGTATTGCACCTCCAAAATATTATTCTTTACTTGCATCAAAAAAAGTGGATAGGCAGACTATCCACTTTTAATACTCAATACTCGCAAGGTGCGGTACTTCAAACAACAGGAATATTCCCGATGCCTTGAATATAAAACCATGAGTCACACGAATGCTGGTGCTCCGGTGAGAGTGGATACTCTACTTTGTTTTCAACAACTATTTAACTATACCACTTCAAAATATCTCTGTCAAGTGTTTTCTTATTAATTATTCCTGTGGAAGAACATATTTACTAATCAGTTCATCTAAGGATACTGCCTGAGCAGAAAGCTCCTCGCTGGTAGCAGAGGACTCCTGTGCGGTTGCGGAGTTTGCCTGAACAACCTCCGAAATCTGGTTGACACCCTGCTCTGCCTGTTCCATGGCAGTTGCCTGATCTCTGGATACCTGTCTGACATTTCTGGCAGACTCGGCAATTTTGCCGATTCCTTCTACAACTGTTTCAATGGATGCTGCAGCTTTGTCTGCCGCCTTGTTTCCTTCTGCGATCTCCTCTAAGGATCCTTCAATCAGTTTTCTGGTATCTACTGCAGATTTTGTACTCTGCTCTGCTAACTGACGGATCTGGTCAGCAACAACCGCAAATCCTCTTCCTGCCTCTCCTGCTCTTGCCGCCTCAATGGAAGCATTTAAGGAAAGCAGGTTTGTCTGGGATGCGATATCCTCAATCTCAGAAATGATATTCTCGATATTTTTGGATGTCTCGTTGATGCGTGTCATTGCATCTACCATTGCTGTCATCTGCACACGGCTGTTGTCAGCTTCGTCTGCATACTGTTTTGCCTGTACATAGGACTCATGTGCCTGATCTGCAGATTTTTCAATATTCTCTGTGATGCTTGTGATCGTAGCCTGTAACTCTTCTACTGCACCTGCCTGCTCAGTAGCACCCTCTGCAAGACTCTGGGATGCCTCTGCAAGGTTTGTAGATCCTGCGGATACCTGACTGGACGCATCTTCAATAGAACGTAATGTTACGATCATCTGATCCTTCATATCACGCATAGCGAGAAGCAGCTTCTCAAATTCACCCTGATATACTTCCGGACAGTCTGTTCTGATATCGAAGTTACCACTTGCCATATCTGCAAGATGTTTGCCACAGTCAGCAATAACAAGCTTTAATGTTTCTTTCATCTCATTCGCTGTATTGATCATATCTGCAACCTCATCCTGGGTATCTACTACCGGGAACGGATCGGTAAGGTTACCTTTTGCAAATGTTGTAAATCTGTCACTCAACTCACCAAGTGGTACTGCGATACCCTTTGCAATGGAACTTCCCATTCTCATTGCCTGTGCAAATGCAAATACAATCATTGCAACAATCACAATAAGGAAAATAATACTCATGGCAGAAAGCTTTGCCTCAAGGGAGTTTCCCTCGTTTACGTTTGCATTCAGCAAGTCAGCTGTAAGGCTGTAAACCTACTCATACAATGGATCTACGGTATCGTTCATCATTTGCTGGGCTTTGATGCTGTCTTCATTGTCCGTGGAAGCGCCGATCTCCATCGCTTGGGCTTCTGCATCCCAGTACTGCTGAACAAGTGTATTCACCTGCTCATAGAGATCTTTCTCAGTGCCTGTCACACAGGTGTTCGCAACTATAACCCAGTAATCATCAAACTTCTGTTTCTTTTCATCATGTATCTGTTTCATGGTTGCGATCATATCAGTATCATTGTAACCAATCACACCGCGCGCTGCTGATCTCGCATCTGCAAAAACGATCATTGCCTTTCCGATATCACCCTGCGAAAAACCATAATTAGTAAGTGCATGTTTATACTGCGTAGCTATAATAAGCATCATAATTGCTCCAATAACACCTGCAATGGATGCAAGCAGTGCAACGACTGTGAAGCATTTTTTCAGCCGTTCCTGAATTTTTAGATTCTTATACATAACCTTTTCCTCCTGTTTGTGCGCTTTATTTACTATGTCTGTCAGGTATTGTCATCGATAAGCTGCTTTATCCCCTGCTGCTCGGACTGTGGCATCAGCTTTGAAACCTCAAACATCACGATAAGCTGCTTATCATAGGATGCCACATCATTAAAGCAGCTCTGATTGGCATTCATGATCGTCGGCATCGGAATCACCTGTTTTTCATTTACATCAATGATCTCACGGACACTCTCTACTTCAAGACCAATCTTCATGCCATTCATACTTGCCACAATAACATTTTTTATATCCTGTTTTGGATATCCGAAATAGTCAGCAAGATTACATATCGGAACGATATCACCATGCAGATTCACGATTCCTTCGATATGCGCAGGTGCATTTGGAACACCTACCACACTCATTCTGGTTTCAATCGACTCGACATCATCCACCGGTATTCCAAAACGGACATTATTGAGCATAAACGTCAGTAATTGCATTTTTTCACCTTCTTTGCTGTATTTTTTGCCTAAAAACCATCCTGCGACTATTGTACCATTCTGGTAAAATATGTAAACCATTTTTTTTATATTTTTTAACTTTTTGACAAATATATTCCATTCATGCTACGATGAAATTGCTTAACCGTTTTCATATAATAACAGACTTTACTCTACCATAACAGCTCTGTTGTTATAAAATACAGATATGAAAGGACTTACAGACTATGGATAATAGAATTGTTGACCTGCATGTACATTCCACGGAATCAGATGGAACATTTACACCCACTGAGGTGATCGCCGAAGCAAAAAAAGCCGGTCTTTCCGCTATCGCTCTGACGGACCATGATACTGCCACCGGTATCAAAAAAGCTATGGATGCCGCAAAGGAAGCCGGTATTGAGCTGATCCCGGGCATTGAACTTTCCACTGCTTACACGTTTCCGGGAAAAAAACAGGAAAAGGAAATCCACATCGTCGGTCTCTACATTAACCCGGATGACCCGGAACTCTTAAAAATGACTGCAGACTTCCGTGACTGCCGTGATAAACGGAACGAAAAAATGATCCTTGCCCTGCAAAAAGAAGGATTTCCAATTACTATGGAAGCCCTCCTGGCAGAAAATCCGGATAGTGTCATTACACGCGCAAACATCGCACGTTTTCTTTATGAACACGGATGGATCAAATCCGTTTCCGAAGCATTTGACAAATACATCGGTGATGGCTGCCGCTGCTATGTCGGACGTTTTAAAGTATCTCCAATGGAAGCCGTCTCACTTATAAAAAGAACCGGTGGTGTCGCCATCCTTGCGCATCCGCTGCTTTATCATCTGGGTGTAGAACAATTACAACTTCTGATCGACGACTTAAAGGCGGCAGGACTTGACGGCATTGAAGCCATCTACTCTACCTATACCACCGGAGAAGAACAGCTTGTCAAACGTATTGCAAAAGAAAATAATCTGCTCATCAGCGGCGGCTCAGATTTTCATGGGGAAAACAAACCTGCCATAAAACTTGGCATCGGACGCGGACAGCTTTATATCCCTTATTCTGTATTAGAAGCAATCAAAATACATGCCGGAAAATAGTCCATATCCCATATATTTTACGGGGAAACAGGTTCGGTGGATCATAGTACAAATTTTTCAATCACCTCAGCAATGGCATCATGATTATTGTCATTTACCGTGACGTAATCCGCTGCTGCTTTTGCTTTTTCGGTGGCATTTTTCACTGCAACCCCTACGTACGCAGTTTTTATCATCGGAACATCATTATCTTCATCTCCGACTGCGATGGTCGTATCCATCGGCATGTTTAAAATCTTTGTCAGTTCTAAAATACCGGTCGCCTTGCTTGTATTCTTAGGACTATATTCAAGATACTGGCTGCTTGAGAAGAAACTGTTACATTTTCCCTGTTCCCATTTCAAATTCCTTTTCTGGAAACGTTCTAACTTGTCTCTCTGATCCAGCGAGATCAGCATAACCTTCTGTGGTTCTTCCTCTAAAGCATCCAGAATATTCGGTGATATCTTATAGGAAATATGTGCCTGTTTCACATAATAATCCAGCTCTTTGGTATGTTTTGTAGTGATAAGATCCGTACTGTTATAGGTCTGCACATATAAACCGGCACGTTTTGCCTTATCAAAAAGCTCCTGCACAACCTCAATCGGAAGTGAACGCTGCAACAATACGCGGTCTGCCGCACAGTCATAAAGCACCGCACCATTGAATGCGATCATATAACACCCAGGTGTATTTAACCCCAGATTTCTTGCGACTTCTCTTGCCGTTTCAACCGGTCTTCCGGTTGCAAGTGCTATGTAATGTCCTGCCTCTAACATTTTGTGAATTGCATCACGGTTCTTCTGTGAGATACTTTTATCATCGCACAGTAATGTTGCATCCAGATCCACACATAAAATTTTGTGATTCATATACCTCTCCCCTTCTTATATGTGAAAAACCATTTCACACTCCACCACTTCCGCTATTCTGCAGGCTCTGCCGGAACAAACACCCTTTCCCGGTATACATGATCCTGTTTCGGGACCGCCGCAACGGCTTCCTCACAGAATTGCATCTGTGAATTGACTAAAACTTTTCCTCTTTTATCTATTTTCTCATAATTTCCATCTGATTTCAAGATATGAGCCTTTGTATTGTCAGATAATTCAACTTCAAGAATATGTTTTGCAGATTCTTTTGCATCATCATCCAGAACAGGGAACAATATTTCAACACGACGGTCCAAGTTACGCGGCATCCAGTCTGCACTTCCCATATAAACTTCATCCGCACCGTTATTCTCAAACCAGAAAATTCTGCTGTGCTCTAAGAAATTTCCAACAATCGAACGCACTTCGATATTTTCACTCACACCTTCGATGCCTACTTTCAGACAGCAGATACCACGCACGATCAGCTGGATCTTTACCCCTGCTGCCGACGCCTCATAAAGCGCTGCTATGATTCCCGGATCGCAGAGTGAATTCATCTTGGCAACAATACGGGCAGGTCTTCCTTTTTTTGCATGTGCCGTCTCCCTGCCGATCAGCTTCATGAATTTATTACGCAGCCAGATTGGTGCAAGTGACAGTTCATTCCAGGAAAGTGGTTCAGAATAACCGGAAAGCATATTGAATACCGCTGTCGCATCTTCTCCAATCGCTTCATTGCAGGTAAAGATTCCACAGTCCGTATATAATTTTGCTGTTGAATCGTTATAGTTACCGGTTCCAAGATGCACATATCTGCGGATGCCATCCTCTTCCCTGCGGACAACCAGTGCGATCTTACTGTGGGTTTTTAAACCAACCAGTCCATAAATTACATGACAGCCTGCCTGTTCTAATTTTTTCGCCCAGACAATATTATTTTCTTCATCAAAACGTGCTTTTAATTCTACTAAAACAGATACCTGCTTGCCATTTTCCGCTGCCTGTGCCAAAGAAGCAATAATCGGTGAATTACCACTGACACGGTAAAGAGTCTGCTTAATCGCAAGAACATCGGGATCAGATGCCGCCTGTCGGATAAAGTCAACGACAGGGTCAAAGGTCTGATATGGGTGATGTAAAAAAATATCTCCATTTCTAATCAGTTCAAACAGATTTTCTCCCGGCTCGATCTTTGGATTCTTCTGCGGTGTATACGGCTTGTAACGCAAATGATCACAACCGGAAAGTCCATACATTTTCATAAGGAAAGTAAGATCGATCGGTCCCTGAATACAGAAGATATCTTCCTCTGCCACTTTCAGTTCATCCTTTAAGAACCGCAGCAGACGTTTATCGATTCCACTCTCTACTTCAAGACGGATCACTTCGCCCCACTGTCTCATCTTAAGCTGTTTCTGGATCTCTTTTAAAAGATCCTCTGCCTCGTCCTCATCAATTGTCAGATCCGCATTTCGCATGATACGGTATGGGTACGCACAGAGTACTTCATAATTTAAAAACAGTTTGTCGATATTTTTTTCAATGATCTGTTCTAACAGGATAAAGCTCCTGACACTTTCTTCTTCCGAAGGGATCTGTACCAGTCTTGGAAGTACTCCCGGAACCTGTACTGTCGCAAAATCCAGTTCCTGCTTTTCACTTTTTGTATTCTTTTTTGAAAGCAATGCAGCAATGTTTAATGTCTTATTGCGGATGAGTGGAAACGGACGTGATGCATCCACTGCCATCGGTGTCAGTACCGGATAAACATTCTCCTCAAAATAACGGTCTACAAATCTTTTTTGTTCCTCTGTCAGATCCTCAAATGCATCAATGATGTAGATCTGTTCTTTTTTAAGCAGTGGAAGCAGGGATCTGTTATATGTAGTGTACTGCAGATCCACCATTTCCCTTGTTTTTTCATTGATGGCAGTAAGCTGCTCTTTCGCTGTCATACCTGCAATGTCTCTTTTTTTATAATCAGCATGTACCATATCTTTCAAAGAAGCAACACGCACCATATAAAATTCATCCAGGTTCGATGAAGTGATACTGACAAATTTCAGACGCTCTAAGAGTGGGATGCTCTTGTCGCGTGCTTCATTTAATACACGATTATCAAATTTCAACCAGCTTAATTCTCTGTTTTCGTAATACTGTGGATTTTTAAAATCTTTTTCCTTTTCCATAGTGGTGTCCTCCATTTAATACACACGTTTCTCCTTTATCACTGGTTTTATGCTGAATATGTTTTCAAAGTAAGAAACCTTCGCATCAAACAGTGCCTTTTCCAGCGCAATATCATCATCCGTCTCAATCGTGATCACCAGTTCTTTTCCTTTTACTGCTGCACGCACATTTTTGAATTTCTGTTTGTGGCTGCGATCCATAGCATTTGATACACGTAATATAGCAGAAAGTTTTGCAATGACAAGGTAGCTTTCATGACTGATATCGTTTTCAAACTCTTCGTAGGCAGGCAGCGGATAGGTATTATAAAGAACCGTGTACGCAACAATCTCACGTTCCATATGCGTAAGTCCTATAATTTCCGATTCCATGATAATATCATAAGAACAGACCGGTCCGTTCGCAAGACTGATATATTTACCGCAATCATGTAAAATTGCAGCCACCTGCAGTAAAAGTCTCTCCCTTTTTCCCAGTCCGTGAATTTTTTTCATTGTGTCAAAGATCAGTGTAGCCATCTGCGTCAATGCATCAATGTGTGGCGAATAACTCATATAACGTGCAGACAGATTTCCCGCTGCTGAGATAACATCTGCATCAAAATCATGAACCGGTTTACAAAGTTTATGTTTCTGTGCATAATCATATGCAATACCATCACTGACAATGACACCCGGTGCCCAGATTTTTTCCGCTTTCATTTTACGTGCCATACATTTAAAAATGATCATATATGGAATGATCAGGGAATCATTTTCATTTGATAAATTCAATTCCTCTGAGATCTGCTCCACAGTCTTTTTGTCAAGCCCATCCAAAAAAGCCAGAAAATCATTGGTTTCCATCAGATTTGCATGTTTTTTCCCTGTGACTTTACCGGCAACTTCCATGATATAGTCCCCGATGATGATCAGATTTTTTACCTTTACCTGTTCTGTGAACATTGCCATAAACACGTTTAGTTCTTTTTCTACCAGTTCTTCGATCTGCAGCTCATACTGCTCTAAACTGCAGCTTTTTTTTGCAAGCT
This sequence comes from Roseburia sp. OF03-24, assembly GCF_003463035.1. Taxonomy (NCBI): domain Bacteria; kingdom Bacillati; phylum Bacillota; class Clostridia; order Lachnospirales; family Lachnospiraceae; genus Roseburia; species Roseburia sp. OF03-24. The sequence continues at coordinate 86,641 of NZ_QSCK01000014.1, forward strand.
GTTCCCGCATCCGCATGGTTCCAAGTCCAAGATGCTGTGTAGTGATCACTTTCCCCTTTGAAAAGATCGTGATCTGCATACCGCCGCCACCGACATCAACTACTGCTGCACCTGTTTTTATCAGTTCTTCAAATTCACTGCGCATCGCAACCGATTTATAACTGATAAAACGATGCTCAGAGTTGCTTAAGACATGTACCGTAAGTCCGGTGCGGATACGGATCTGGTCTAAGATAAACAATTCATTGCTCACATCACGGAGCGCTGCAGCTGCATATGCCTCATACCCATCCACCTGATACTCTTTCATGATGCCTGTAAACTGTTCTAACGTATCACAGAGAGCTTCCACCAGCTCATACCCGATCACGCCGCGCGAATACGCATCCCGCCCAAGCTCGATCCGGCTTCTGATATAATCGATTTTGCGAATACCTTTTCTGGCAGAGATTTCAAAAATTTTCAAGCTCACCTCATAAGAACCGATATAAATCGCTGCAAATGTATGAATTGCCATATCTTATCCTCCTGCTTTCAAGTTATTCCTGTTTTCCAAGCAGATAATTAATAAACTGCTGTGCTGTTCTTCCTGACAGTCCGCCATGGGCAAGTTCCCATTTGTTTGCCTCGGCAAGAAGTGTTTCTTCTTCCATGGTAATGCCATTCTTTTTGGCAAGTGAGACTACGATATTCTGGAACTCTTTTTTGCTTGGTGCACCAAAATAAATAGAAACACCGAATCTTGCATACAGGGACAACTTTTCCTGTACTGTATCTGAAGTATGCATATCCTCCCTTACTTCCTCTTTATCAGAGAATGTCTCACGGATCAGATGACGTCTGTTTGAAGTTGCGTAGATCAAAACATTATCCGGTTTCTTCTCAAGTCCTCCTTCGATCACTGCTTTCAGATATTTATATTCGATCTCAAATTCCTCAAATGACAGATCATCCATATAAATAATAAATTTGTAATTACGGTTTTTAATCTGTGCGATCACATCATTCAAATCGCAGAACTGATGCTTGTACACTTCGATCAGACGAAGTCCCCTGTCGTAATACTGATTTGCGATTGCCTTGATACTGGTTGATTTTCCGGTTCCTGCATCTCCATAAAGCAGGCAGTTGTTTGCCTCTTTTCCACGGACAAAACTCTCCGTATTGTCGATCAGTTTCTGTTTTGCGATCTCATATCCGACCAGATCGTCTAATCTTACATGTGCAATATTTGTGATCGGTACGATCTGTGCACCTTCTTCTTTATGTAACACACGGAATGCTTTATGCAGTCCTAACTTTCCAACACCAAATTCACCATAAAACTCCGTAACGGCATCCTTAAAATCGTTTGCGTCAGCCGCCTGTTCTAATTTTTCCGTCAGTTCACAGATGCGGTCACGAATCCTCTTATTAAATAATTTTCCGCTGTCACTTGCACTTTCATAATGCAGTAATGCATCCATACAGTCGATCTCATAATCTTTTGCCAGCCCGGTAAAATCAAAATCAAATAAATCTTTCATGATCTTAAAATCATGAAGTGCGATCTGATTAACAGAACCTTCCATGCCACCCCTGATCTCACATCCACAGCTGTATGCATTTTCATTATTGACCAGAATAAATGCAATAAAATTATGCCAGAGGTTTCCTTTAAATCCATGGCTTACAGCAAGTTCTGATAACTGGTTAAAGCACTCATATAACAGAGCTTCGATATCCTCTCTGTTGTAATATTCATTCTCATAATTCTCCATGATCCATGCCATGTTATAGAATAATTTTCCATTTTCAAAATTTTTATATAAAATCAGATTTTTTGTGCTTTTCATGTCTTTCTCCATTTCTCTGTATGAAAAGTTTTTCACACATTTCTTTCGTTCTAATAATTTCCAAGGATCTTTAATCCCAATGTTTCCTCTGCGAGTCCCCTTAATGCATTCTGTACTGCCGCATCATTTAAATTTCCTTCAAAGTCAACAAAGAAACGGTATTCCCAGTTTTTCCCCTGAACCGGTCTTGATTCGATATGGTTCATATTGATGCCGTTGTAAATAAAATGGGATAACATATGGTAAAGAGATCCACTCTCGTGCATACCTTCAAAACAGATACTGATCTTTTCCGCTTTTGAAGTAAATACACGTTTACCGGATACAATGATAAAGCGTGTTGCGTTCATCTTGTTATTCTGGATACATTCATCGAGTACCTTCAGTCCATAGATATCTGCCGTCAGGCTGCTTGCGATCGCTGCTTTATGTTTTTTGCCGTCTTCTTTTACTTTCTTGGCAGCCATTGCTGTATTTTTCAGACTGTGTTTTTCCCACTCTCTATGGCTTTCAAGATATCTGCCGCACTGCATCAGTGCCTGTGGGTGAGAATAGACGTCTGTGATATCAGAAAGTTCTGCTTCCGGCAGTCCAAGCAGTGCATGATTGATCTGTATGATCTGCTCCCCTACGATACAATTATCATATTCTACCATCAGGTCATAATTTTCAGATACGATACCCGCCGAGGAATTTTCAATCGGTAAAACTGCATAATCAGCTTCTCCGTTTTTGATCGCCTCCATGGCATCGCGCCAGGTCTCCACGTGATAACTGTCTGTCTGCTCTCCAAAGTATTCTCTTAAGGCAAGCTGGCTGTACGCTCCCTCTGTCCCCTGAAATACAATACGCGCATTGTGATAATCTAAACTTTCCACTTCTGTAAAATCTGGTTTTTCATACATGCCGTGTGCGGTTAAAAGCTGATACTGACGTTTTCTGCTCATCGACATGATCTGCTCAAACAGTTCACGTATCCCATGTTTATTAAAATCTGTTTTGCCAAGTGCTGTCAGAGTTGCAAGTTTTGAATCTTCGCGTTCTTTGTCAAATACCTTTTTCCCGGTATTGATCTTATATTCTGCAACACCTGCTGCAATCTCCATTCTCTCCTGATATAAATCTACGATCTGTCTGTCAATGACATCGATCTGGTCTCTTAATTCTTTTAAGTCTTTCATGGATTCCACCTTTGTTATTTGTATTACTTCTAATATATTACATTAACGTGCTAATATCAAGGGCAGAAAAAGTGATATTCCATAGGAAAAATATAGTATTCGTGATCTGAAAATGCTATAATAAACACAGATGAGAAGCAAATCAAACACATTGTCACGTCAGCATAAAATGCTCTCAGAATGGAGGCCTTATGAAAAAAGTTATCACGATTCTCTTAGTTATCCTCGTACTCGCCGCCGGTGTCGGTTTTGGTGTCTACCACCACAAATCAAACGAGACAAAATTCAATGACGATTACATAAACGGCAACACGGCTGGCAATCTCTACAATGCCGGCATCTTCTGCACGGCAGCTGATGGTACGATTTATTTTGCCAATCCTTCTGACGGCAGTAAACTCTATTCTATGAACAGTGATGGTTCAGACCTTACAAAGATTTCTGATGATGTTGCCACCTTTATCAATACGGATGACAATTATATTTACTATGTGCGCAACAATCCGGTTTTTACAGAACCATTTTCATTTTTGACGATCAACACAGACAGTCTCTGCCGGCTTGACCGCAGCAAGCATAAAAAGAGCATTCTCCTTGATTCTTCCGCGAGTCTTTATGCCTCTTTAGTCGGAAATAAAGTTTATTATCTGCATTATGATGATAAGGATTTTACAACTTTTTATGAAGTAGGCATTGATGGCACCGGCATGAAGCAGGTAGATAAAACACCATACCGTCCCTGCTCGACAGTTGGACAGTATATCTATTATAATGGTGTATCGAACGAACATAGCATCTGGCGTTTTGATACAGTTACTGATACGGCAGAACTTGTACTTAAAGGAAATTATTATATGCCGGCTGTAATTGGTGATACACTCTTTTTTCTGGACAACGAACAGAATTATACACTTACCCGCACAGATCTTTCCGGGGGTTCGCCTGTCACTCTAAGCGATGACCGCATTGACTGCTATAACATCACCGGTGACTATATTTATTTCCAGCGCAACAGTACAAGCGCGCCTGCTCTCTGCCGTATGAAAACGGACGGCAGTGATTACACCGTGATCACAGAGGGCAACTATACCAATATCAATGCCACAGAAACGGATATCTATTTCAGGGATTTTGCATCGGGTGTCATGTACAAAACACCGATCGCTGATCCTTCTGACGTCGAAGTTTTCAATCCAGGAACAGGTTCTTCCGACAAGTGATCCTGCAGCGGATATACAGATATACAGCCAGCAATGGTTTTATCAAAAAAACACAGGGACTTTTTGTTAGTCTTCTGTGTTTTTTCATACCTTTTTATCTTTTTTCTACGTGAAATCAAACAGTGAAAGCTGGTTCGATTCCGGCATATCGCCAAGCAGTCCTAAATCTCCCATCAGGTCAATGACCGTCTTCGTTGCTTTTGTTCTCTGTCTGAAATCATCCCTGGATAAGAATTTCCCATCCTTTGCTGCTTCTGCCACCGCGATCGCAGCATTGTCTCCCATACCATCGATGGTATTTAATGCAGGCATCAGTTTTCCGTCAATGATCTGGAAACGATCCGGTTTTGCCCGGTAAATATCAATCGGTATAAAATCAAAGCCTCTTGCATACATTTCCTGCACGATCTTCATATCACGGTAAACATCCTGCTCTTTCTTGGAAAGTGAGTCTTTTCTGCGCTCATAATCTTTCTGAAAATAGGTAAGGCGCTCTCTTCCCTGACACATGATCTCATAGTTGAATCCGGTCGCACGGATGGAAAAATAGGCTGCATAGTAGGCAAGCGGATAATATACTTTGCAGTATGCAATACGCCATGCCATCATAACGTAAGCTGCCGCATGCGCTTTCGGGAACATGTATTTGATCTTTAAACAGGAATCAATGTACCACTCCGGCACATCATGTGCACGCATCTCCGTCTTCCATTCTTCCTTAAGTCCCTTTCCCTTTCGTACAGACTCCATGATCGTAAAGGACTGCTCACTGTCAAGTCCCATCTGGATCAGGTAGATCATGATATCATCACGCGTACAGATGGCAGTAGAAATCGTCGCCAGTCCCTGCTCGATCAATGTCTGTGCATTGCCAAGCCATACATCGGTACCGTGTGACAGACCGGAAATACGGATCAGATCCGAAAATTCCTGCGGCTTCGCATCGATAACCATCTGCATGGCGAACTCTGTGCCAAACTCCGGGATACCAAGGCATCCAAGCGGAATACCTCCGATCTCCTCCGGTGTGACACCGAGTGCTGATGTATTCTTAAATAAAGACATGACTGCTTCATCATCCAGAGGGATCGTAACCGGATCGATTCCCGTTAAGTCCTGAAGCATACGGATCATGGTCGGATCATCGTGTCCTAATATATCAAGTTTTAACAGGTTGTGGTCAATCGAATGGTAGTCGAAATGCGTAGTGACTGTCGCAGTTGTCATATCGTTTGCCGGGTGCTGTACCGGAGTAAAAGTGTTGATCTCCTCTCCCACCGGAAGTACGACGATACCACCCGGATGCTGTCCGGTTGTTCTTCTTACACCGACACATCCCTGTACAATACGGTCGATCTCACAGTTTCTCTTATGAATACCACGTTCTTCATAATAATTCTTAATATAACCAAATGCCGTCTTATCTGCAAGTGTACCGATCGTACCGGCGCGGAATGTCTGACCGTAACCGAAGATAACCTCACAGTACGCATGTGCCTTACTCTGATACTCACCGGAGAAGTTTAAGTCGATATCCGGCTCCTTATTTCCCTTAAATCCAAGGAAAGTTTCGAATGGAATATCAAATCCGTCTTTCACTAATTTTTCACCACAGACCGGACAGATCTTATCCGGCATATCGCAACCGCTTCTGCCGGAAAATGCCTTAACCTCCGGCGAATCAAAGTCGCTGTATTTACAGTTAGGGCAGCGGTAATGTGCCTGAAGTGGATTTACTTCCGTGATACCGGACATTGTTGCCGCAAAGGATGAACCTACGGAACCACGTGATCCAACCAGATATCCATCCTCATTTGATTTCCATACCAGTTTCTGTGCAATGATATACATAACCGCATATCCGTTGGAAATGATGGAGTTTAACTCACGGTCTAACCGCTCCTTTACGATTGGTGGAAGCTCTTCCCCATACATACTGTGTGCCTTGGTATAGCAGATATCACGCAGCATCTGATCCGAATTTTCAATCACAGGCGGACATTTATCCGGACGTACCGGTGCAATTTTCTCGCACATATCCGCAATCTTATTCGGGTTTGTGATAACAACTTCTTCCGCTTTTGACGAGCCCAGATACTCAAATTCTTTGAGCATTTCCTCTGTTGTCCGAAGATAAAGCGGAGCCTGGTCATCTGCATCCTTAAATCCTTTTCCCGCCATAATGATACGACGATAAATCTCATCTTCCGGATCAAGGAAATGTACATCACAGGTTGCAACAACAAGTTTTCCGAATGTTTCTCCAAGTTTTACGATACGACGGTTGATATCCTGCAGCTCCTCGATCGTACTGACCGATTCCTTATCGCTTTTTAGCATAAATTCATTGTTGCCAAGTGGCTGGATCTCCAGATAATCATAAAACTTTACAAGTCTTATGATCTCTTCTTCCGGTCTTCCACCTACGATCGCACGGTAAAGCTCCCCCGCTTCACAAGCAGAACCTAACAGCAGACCTTCACGGTATTTTACAAATTCGCTTTTCGGAATACGCGGTCTTTTGTTATAGTAAGTCAGATGTGACAATGAGACCAAACGGTACAGATTGATACGTCCGATATCGTTTGTCGCAAGGATGATCGCATGATATGTGTTCATCTTCATGATCGTCTCCGGTGAAGCCTGTCCCATCTGGTTAACTTCATCTAAAGTCTCCATCCCCCGGTCATGAAGCATCTTTACAAACTTTACAAAAATCTCTGCCGTACATCCTGCATCATCCACTGCACGGTGGTGGTTCTCTAAAGAGACTCCAAGTGCTTTTGCCACTGTATCAAGTTTGAACCGGTTTAGCTGCGGCATCAGGATTCGTGCTAAGGCAACCGTGTCAATGATCGTAAAATCTTTCTCAATCCCCTGCCTCTCACAGTTTTTGATGATAAAACTCATATCAAAATCAGCATTATGGGCGACCATGATCGCATCCCCGCAGAACTCCATAAACTGCGGCAGGATTGTCTCGATCTTTGGTGCATCAATTACCATATCATCACGGATGGAGGTCAGTTCCTCAATCCTGTATGGGATTGGCACTTCCGGGTTTACAAAAGTGGAGAACCGGTCTGTGATCTCCCCATGCTCCACTTTTACCGCACCGATCTCTATGATCTTATTTTTTTCAGGAGAAAATCCGGTCGTCTCAAGATCAAATACCACATAAGTATCATCGAGATTCTGGTTTTTCGAGTTGGTAATGATATCTTTTAAATCATCCACCAGATATGCCTCCACACCATAGATAACCTTAAAGTCATCATCCGGCGAGATCGCATGGTTTGCATCCGGGAACGCCTGTACATCCCCATGATCAGTGATAGCGATTGCTTTATGTCCCCATTTCACGGCACGTTTTACGATATCTTTTACCTCGGAAACACCATCCATATCGCTCATCTTGGTATGGCAATGCAGTTCCACACGTTTTTCCGGGCTTGTATCCATACGGACAGACGTAAAATCCGGTATCTTTTTGATTCCGACAATCGAACCTATCGTAAGTTCACTATCGAATTTATCGATTGTCGTAACACCTTTAATCTTTAAAAATGCACCTTTTTTCACACCCTCAAGCAGCTCCGGAAGCTGATCATTTCTGGTAAAAATTTTTAAGACGATCGAATCCGTAAAATCGGTTACCGACATAATCACGATTGTTTTTTCATTGCGGATTTCTCTCGTTTCAAGTGTCATGACCTGACAGCGTATCGTAACCTCTCCCATTTCTCCGACGATCTTCTCGATCGGGATCGTCTCATCATCAAAATCTTTTCCATATAAAACATCCGGATTATCTGATTTTTTGTATCCGCCATAGGAACCACCATCATATTTCTTTCGAAATTCTTTTTTCCCGAAAGATTTTTCCCCTTTTTCGTCTGCCATTTTTGCTGTATTTGCTGCAAATTTTGCATTATTTCCTGCGTTTGCAGATTCTTTTGCATTATTTGATTCCTTTGTGGCAGTTTTTGTCGTCATATTCGCAGTCTGCACATCTCTGTCATCCTGTGATTCCACTTTTACCGGTGTATCATCCTCATGAAGCTGTACGCGTTTTAAAATATTTTTTATCTCAAACTGTATCTGTAAGTCACTGTTTTTCTTATGTTTACTCTCTTTCGGTTCCTCAAAAGCAAGTTCCACGGAAAGATCAAGTCCACAGCGCTCACAGACCACTTTCTCTAAAAATTCAACGATCTCATGTGATCTGGTCTGCGCAATGATCGTATTCTCTAAAGTTAAAAGCAGATGTGAATCCCCTGTAAACTCCATTTTAGCGGAACGCAGCAGATTATACTCCATCAGACTGTAATTTTTCAGCTCCTCTAAGATACTGTCCTTATACAGATCCATCAGTTTCTCCGCTGTATACTGCTCTGACAACTGATATTTTTCAATGACCTTGACATCCATGTGTCTGTTTTTAAAGATCTGGTCATGTATGTTTTTTTCCAACTGATATATATTCTTTTTATGTATGAGACGTTTTCCATTTAAGTAGATCCGGATATGATCTTTCTCATGATTCATACCGACTTTGGTAACTTCCGTCTCCGATAACAGTTTTTTCATATCCCCGTTCACTTCCAGTGTCGGAAATACATCAAAAAACATTTTTGTCATGTTGTTTCAACTCCAACTTACTTAATTCTCATTCCAGTGCAGCAGTTCAAACCTGAGGCTCTCTAACAGTTCAGATTCCGGTACTTTCTTGTAAACTTCCCCGTGTTTGATGATAAGCCCTTCTCCGATTCCTCCGGCAATTCCGATATCCGCTTCTTTTGCTTCTCCTGGTCCATTGACCACGCAGCCCATAACCGCAACTTTGATATCAAGCGGAATATCTGCAACCATGTTCTCGACCTGGTTGGCAAGTCCGATCAGGTCAATTCTGGTTCTTCCACAGGTAGGACAGGAAACAACCTCAATGCCGCCCTTTCTCAGTCCAAGTGTCTTTAAGATCAGCTTCGCAGATTTGATCTCTTCTAATGGATCTCCGGTCAATGACACGCGGATTGTGTCTCCGATTCCCTGAGATAAGATCAGACCAAGTCCGATTGAGGATTTGATATTGCCGCTGATGATTGTTCCTGCTTCTGTGATTCCGACATGCAGTGGATGATCCGTTTTCTCCGCGATCAGTTCATGTGCTTTCACACACATCATAACATCTGAGGATTTGATACTGATGACAAGGTTATCATATCCCATATCCTCGATCATTTTTACTTTATCTAATGCGCTCTCCACGATTCCCTCGGCGGTCACACCGTGATATTTTTCTACAAGATCTTTCTCTAGGGAACCACTGTTAACACCGACACGGATCGGGATCTGGCGCTCTCTTGCTGCATCTACGACTGCCTGCACACGCTCCCTGCTTCCGATATTTCCCGGATTGATACGGATCTTATCCGCACCATGCTCGATCGCTGCGATCGCCAGACGGTAATCAAAATGAATATCAGCCACAACCGGGATCGTTACCTGTTTTTTTATCTCTGTCAGTGCTTCTGCAGCTTCCATGGTAGGTACTGCGCATCTTATGATATCACAGCCTGCAGCAGCAAGTTTATTGATCTGTGCCACTGTCGCTGCAACATCCTCTGTCTTTGTATTTGTCATTGACTGGATCAGGATTGGATTGCCGTCCCCGATCACTTTCGAACCGATTTTTACTGTTTTTGTTTTCACTGTACTTTCACCTCTACATGAAAATTTTTCGAATATCGTTAAACATTACAACCACCATCAAAAGCATTAAAAGCATAAGTCCTATAAAATGCACCATGCCCTCTTTGTCCGGATCAACCTTTTTCCCCCTGATCGCCTCAACGATCAGAAACACCAGTCGTCCACCGTCCAATGCCGGAAGCGGCAGCAGGTTCATAACACCAAGGTTTGCCGAGATCAGAATACAGATATAGAGCATCTGTAAAAATGCCGCATAATAACCGTAGGAAACACTCTCCTCATAGCTGTCACCGATCGCATCGACAAGCCCGACCGGACCACTCATATCATTTAAGGTAACACCGCCTGTGACAAGCATTTTTAGGCTTCCAAGCGTCGTATCGATCCAGTATTTTACCTCATATCCACTGTACAGAAGATTCTTAAACACATTTCCTTTCTCCACTTCGCCGCCGACAAAACCATAGCGGTATCTGCCAAGTTCTTCATCATACAGCGGGGTCAGCTCTGCCGTATATCTTTTTCCGTCACGCTCATAAGTCACTTCCACGGTCTCCCCCGCATGAAACATGGAGTAGGAACTGACTTCCCGGTAAAAATGAATATGTTTTCCGTTCATTTTTACAATGACATCCCCCGCCTGCATACCTGCCTGTTCCGCTGCAAAGCCCTCGCTGACCTCTGTGATCTTAGGGACATCATATCCATTGCAGGAAAGAAGGATAAAAGAAAAGACAAATGCCATGATAAAGTTAAACACCGGCCCGGCGGCAACCACACTGATCCTTGCCCAGACAGACTTTTTGCCAAATGCCCGGTCATCTGTACTCTCGCCGTCTTCTCCCTCCATCATACAGGCACCTCCAAACGGAAGCAGTTTTAAGGAATATTTCGTTTCTCCCTTCGTCACGCCAAAAATCGTCGGTCCAAGTCCGAGACAGAACTCATTGACACGGATCCCATTTGCCTTTGCCAGTGAAAAATGTCCAAGTTCATGAAATATAATAATGATACTGAAGATCAATAATGCGATAATAATTTTCATCCGTTTTTAATACCTTTCCATTCTGCCTCTAAGCCCATTTCTGCCCGATATATTCGTATACTGCCTGCTCTGTTTCTAATACCTGATCTAAAGTCGGATCGCTGATATATGCCACATGCTCCATGCAGTCCTCAATGATCTCCGTGATCTGCGGATAGCTGATCCTACGGTCTAAAAACATTGCCACTGCACGCTCGTTCGCCGCATTAAATACGGTTGGCTGACTGCCACCCTTTCTCATTGCATCGTATGCTAACGCCAGTCCCAGGAAGGTCTTTGTATCCGGCCGTTCAAACGTCAGGCTTCCCAGTTCAAAAAGATCAAGTCTTTTACCTGACATTTTTCTGCGCTCTGGATAATAAAGTGCATACTGGATCGGCAGACGCATATCCGGTGTTCCAAGCTGTGCGATCACTGCCCCGTCCTCATACTGCACAGCAGAATGGATCACACTCTGTGGATGAACGACCACTTCAATCTGATCTAATTCCACCCCAAAAAGCCACTTTGCCTCCATAACTTCAAGTCCTTTATTGACAAGTGTGGATGAATCTATTGTTATCTTTCTTCCCATTGACCAGTTCGGATGCTTTAGGGCATCTTCCACTTTCATCCCTGCAAGATCAGCCGTACTTTTTCCGCGGAATGGTCCACCGGATGCTGTCAGCAGTATCTTTTCAATACGATTGCCCGCATTTCCCTGCAGCGACTGGAAAATTGCACTGTGTTCGCTGTCCACCGGAAGGATGGGCACATGATATTCTTTTGCTAATGGAATAATAATATGCCCTGCCGTTACCAGTGTTTCTTTATTTGCAAGGGCAATTTTTTTACCTGCCTTAATTGCAGCAACTGTCGGCCGGATTCCCATCATGCCAACGATCGCAGTAACTAAAATCTCACTCTCCGGATGAACTGCCACATCGATCAGTCCCTCCATCCCTGAAACCACTTTCGTATCTGTGTCTGCTATTTTAATCTTCAGTGCTTCTGCAGCTTCTTCCTTGAACACACATACCAGTTTTGGAGAAAACTCCCTGACCTGCTGCTCTAACAATGTAATATTGCTTCCTGCTGCAAACGCAACAACCTCAATATCCTTCTGTTCTCTTACGATATCAAGTGTCTGCGTACCTATCGACCCCGTCGAACCTAAGATTGCTATTTTTTTCATATCCGTATCCTCTGTTTACAATACAATAAAATTTGCTGCAAGGAAATAAATCATCGGTGCAGTAAAGATCACACTGTCAAAGCGGTCTAAGATACCGCCATGACCCGGGATCAGCTTTCCGTAATCCTTGATCTCATAGTTTCTTTTGATTGCAGAGGCAGTCAGATCACCCACCATGGAAATCAGCGCTCCAACCGCACTGATCGCCGCCATGATCCACACATGCTGCATGGTAACACCCATCGCATTTTTAAAGATCATGCCATAAATGACAGTTAAAAGTGCAGCTCCAACTACTCCGCCAATTGCTCCCTCAACAGACTTTTTCGGACTTAATTTTGGAGACATCTTATGTTTTCCGATCAGCATGCCTACACAGTACGCACAGGTATCGCATCCCCACGAACACAAAAAGATCAGCCAGACAATATAAGCGCCTGCGTTAAGCATCCTTGTCTGGTATACATAAGAAAGCATCACAGCAACATAAAACACTCCAAAAAATACAGCCAGCATCTGCTCTGTCTTATATTTCGGATAGGTAAAGACATAAACAAACATAAGTGCCATCAGAAAACCTAAAACAACTACCATAATATCCGGCAGAAAATCCCATTTTAAATTACAGTAAAATACAGTTGCTGCAAGATAGCCCACGATTCCCGGTAATTCTTTTTCCACATGAAAAATCCTGTACAATTCGAACATCCCGATATACGAAATGAGTAATGTCGAAAAGAGTAATACATCTCCCCCTGTGATAATAAGCACCAATGCGGCTACAACTAACACAATGCCGCTCAACAGTCTTGTTTTAAACATATACGAAAACCTGCCCTTTCCTCTTTCAGTTTATTTGGATTCCTCTGTCAATCCACCAAATCTTCTGTCTCTCTTATTATACGCTTCTACAGCTTTTTCTAATTCCTCTTTTCCAAAATCCGGCCATGGTACATCCGTGAAATAAAATTCGCTGTACGCAAGCTGCCACAACAGATAATTTGAAAGGCGCTGTTCTCCACTTGTCCGGATCAGAAGATCCGGGTCCGGAATCCCTGCTGTATCCAGATATGACGCAAACACATCCTCATTTAATTCTGATATCTGCCTTGTTCCATTCTCCATATCCTGATAAAGTTTTTTCATTGCACGGATCATTTCATCCCTGCTTCCATAATTAATAGCAATCTGTAAATTCAGGCCATCATTATTCGCAGAAGCTGCTTCCAGTTCTGTAATCTGTGCCTGGAACCGGTCACTTAAACGTGTGGTATCTCCGATCACACGCACACGCATATTATTTTTGTCTGCTGTTTTGATACAGTTCTTCAGATAACTTTCGAGAAGCTTCATGAGCGCTGCCACTTCTCCCTCAGGTCTGTTCCAGTTTTCTGTTGAGAAAGCATACAGGGTCAGATATCTGATTCCCATATCATGTGCTGCTTTGCAGACTGTTTCCACATTTTTTGCTCCGACTGTATGTCCATAATTTCTTGGCATTCCCTTACTTTTCGCCCATCTTCCGTTTCCGTCAAGGATAATTGCTACATGCTGTGGAATTTTCATTTTGATCCTCCGTTCCTGCCTACTTTTCATGAAAAATCATTTTCATTTCATAAAGCGAAAATGAGGACACGCTTTTGTCATGTCCTCACCTCTATATTCTACACAAAAATCCTTAAACTGTCAGGATTTCTTTTGTTTTTGCCTCAACAGCCTTATCGATCTCAGTGATATATTTATCTGTCATTTTCTGTGCGCCGTCCTCTAACTCTTTCACTTCGTCCTCGGACACATCTGCAGACTTACTTAACTTCTTGAAAGAATCATTGGCATCACGACGGATATTACGAATTGCAACTTTTGCACTCTCACCTTTTTTCTTGACATCCTTTGCCAGTTCTTTACGTCTTTCCTCTGTGAGTTCCGGGAAAAGAAGACGAATCACTTTTCCATCATTGGTCGGGTTGATTCCAAGATCCGATGTTAAGATTGCCTTCTCGATCTCTTTTACCATGGATGCTTCCCACGGCTGGATCTGAATCATTCTCGGTTCCGGTACATTAACGTTTGCCACCTGCTGGATTGCTGTCGGTGTTCCGTAATAGTCAACTCTTAACTTGTCAAGGACATGCGGATTAGCACGTCCGGCACGGATGCTTCCAAACTCCTCAGACAGGTTATTCATTGTTTTCTGCATTTTTTCATCAAACTGAACTAATCTTTCATCCATATATTTTTCCATACCTTTCGCGGTTTTTATTGCAATAGAATGTATATTCTGTAAACATTCTGCTGTCATGAATTATACGGTTACTTTCGTACCATTAAAATCGCCTGTCATTGCCTTTACAATGCTGTTTTCCTCGTTCAGTCCAAAAACAAACATCGGCATTTTATTTTCCATACACATGATCGATGCAGTAAGGTCAACCACTGCAAGTTTGCGGTCAATAACCTCCTGTATAGATACCTCGCTGTATTTTACAGCGGAAGGATTGATCTTTGGATCGCTGTCATAAACACCATCAATTGCTTTTGCAAGGTAGATTCCCTCTGCCTCCATCTCGATCGCACGGAGCACAATGCCTGTGTCCGTTGAAAAATACGGATGTCCGGTTCCTCCTGCAAAAAATACGACCATTCCTTTTTCAAAATACTTATTTGCACGGTCTTTTGAAAACAGTTTTGTCATGCTTCCACACTCAAATGGTGTCAGGATCTGTGTTTTCATTCCAACGGAACGGAAAATTTCAGAAACATAGATACAGTTCATAACCGTTGCTAACATTCCGATCTGGTCTGCCTTTGTACGATCAATGGTTTCACTGGTTCTTCCTCTCCAGAAATTACCTCCGCCGATCACGATGCCGACCTGAATGCCCTGATCTGTAATCTGTTTTACCTGTCGCGCCACTTCTGTAACAGTCGGCTCGTCAAATCCGGTATGTTTTTCACCGGCTAAAGCTTCACCGCTTAATTTTAAGAATACTCTCTTCATATTCGATTACTCGTTTCCTTTCTGAGCATTACCATTGAACAGGCTCTGTACATCCACGTCAGAGTAGCACTGTGAACAGAATCCCTCGATTACTGCGCCGTTGTTGATCTGTACAGAACGGGATTTGATGTTACCCATAACAACTGCGGATGTGTCTACAACAACCGGTCCCTGTACATCGATATCACCTTTGATAGCTCCTGCGATCACTGCGGAAGTGGAAGTTACATTACCGATGATAACAGAACCAAGACCGATTTTAACGGTTCCTGTGCTGACAACCTCTCCCTCGATCTTTGCTGCATCTGCAAAAAACTCAGACGCACTGCTGTTTCCATTTACGACACCAGTTACAACTAATTTGCCGTTACATCCTACATTTCCTTCTACCTGTCCTCTTACATCTAAAGAACCGTTTGATACAATGTCACCTTTGATGATTGTTCCCTCTGTGATTACAGATACCTCATCAGATACCGGTGCGCTCTGGTTATTAGTTGCAGGTGCTGTTGTATTGTCAGCCATTTTTCTTTCCTCCTGGGTTGCTTTTGTAATATTTGAAACTGTTTCATTTTTTTCTGTTACAGGTGCTGCTGTTTTTTCCGGCTGTACACTTGCATGCTGTGCTGCCATTTCTGCGGCACTTCTTGCTGCGGCTGCTTTCTCAGCTTCCTGCTTTGTCACCTGTTCTAACAGACCATCCAGCTTGGAAAGTTCTGTTTCAACATCTACTTCCCCTTCTAACGTATTAACAACAACGTCGTTTTCGTTAGTACCGGTTTCCAGGTTGTCATCTGCAGGCATCAGTTCATTGACTGCCTGTGAGAAGTCATCTTTAAAATCCTTGAAAAATCCCATGTTCATTCCTCCATTTATTCTCAGTTATTCCACTGTGTCTGCTTTCACATACTGAATAACCTGTGTATCTTCATCAATCGGTAATATTTGTGCGCCCATTCCCTCTAAAGCCTCAATCAAAGGTCCTAAAGCTTCTACCGTTGCTGACTTATCTTTCCCGTCATGCAGTAAAACCACCGACGTTTTATATTTTACTACATCATCTGTCACATTTTCAACTATTTCCTCAGATGTATACACAGTTGAAGCTCCATCTCCAGCCGATACATTCCAGTCGTAATAGACAATTCCCTGCGTATTAAGATAATGGATAAAATAATCCATCGGCACATTACTGATGAGATTACTGCTTCCTCCCGGAAAACGATAATAAAAGCTGTCCACTCCTGTGGTCTGCTTTAAGAAATTCTTCAGTGTCATATAATCCTGCTCAAACGCTTTCTCTGACTGATAGATCACACTATACTGATTTGAATAAGAATTCATGCCAAGAGTATGCCCCTCATCTACAATCCTTTTATAAACAGGAATCATTTCTTCATCCTGGCTTCCATTCACAAAGAAAGTAGCTTTCACACCATATTCTTCTAATACATCTAAAATCTCAGACGTATGTTCAGACGGTACATTATCAAATGTTAAGTATACCTTATGTAAATCTCCGTCCGATGCCATATTATCTTCATCGGATATTCCCGTAGCCGGAGGTGTTACTTTATCCCAGGTCATCTCCGTCTGCATAATTTCCGTATCTTCTGTTTCCTCTGCTATCACACCGCCACTCAGCTTTGCGGCATCGCCTGCATTGACCTGATCTGTATTCTGTTCGCTGCTGCTTGTCACCAGCCGGTCTATCTTATGTTCCAGTGACACCATCTTAAAAAATAATGCCACGATCAGAATCATGGAAAGAACAATCCATCCTGCTACGATCAAGATAATACCGTTTCGGATCTTCGCAATCCTTTTTCTGCGTTTCCGCTGGTGATTCAGCATTTCTGAATCTTTATCCTGCATACAATACCCCCAAGGTAATCGTTAGTACCTATCTATTGTAACACATTTTTTTATTTTTCAAATAAAAAAGCGCAAAAAAATTGATTAATTTTTCCGCACTTTTTTTGTTATTGTCTGATTATTTTTATTTATCTTCTACTATTTTATTTTCCAAGCATATTTGCAATAAAAAAACCGCCAATAAAAAGTAATATTCCCAGCAAAAGCTGTCCAATCCCAATGGAAACAATATTCATTCCCGAAAGAACTGCGATCGGTGATGAAATGACCAGTCCCATAATCGCAAAATAAGTTCTTCTCTCCTGTTTTTTCAGGAGATATTCCACGAGTTTTGAAACAAGAAATATTCCTAGCACTACACCAATGCCAAACGGAATGAGAACTGCCGCACACGAAAACAGCACTTCCCACCTTAATCCCGGCAATGCAGCCAGGAATTCACTGATCCTGTTTATGACCGGCGTATAGTACCCAAGAGACATCAAAAGCATTGATCCACTGACACCTGGAATGACCATGGTCGCTGCAGCTACTGTTCCGACCAGAAATAAGGACATACTGCTCTGTATACCGGGTTCTAAAGAAACATCTGTTCCCTGTTTCCAAAACTGCATCCATACGACCAGTCCAAAGAACAGTAAAAACAGCAATATCTCCGAAACCGAAGCACGTTTTCCCATTACTTTTGGCAATAAAAGTGGTACTCCGCCAAAGATCAGACCAATAAATAACATTGCTGTCTCAAACGGAAATTCCAGAAAAAAATATCCGATCACAAACGACAATCCACCGATCCCACACAGCATCCCAACTGCATATGGCAGTAAAAGCCTGACACTCCTCCAAAAATGTTTAGGCATTTCCGTCACAGCAGAGATCACATCCCCGTATATTCCCATGGAAACCATCATAGTTCCTCCACTGACACCCGGAATGATATTTGCAACACCGATTGCGATTCCCCGCAATACATCTTTTAAAAATGACATAATATTCCTCCAACTTCTGTTATTCTGCCAACCTTACTTCTGTCATCTCTTGTGCAATATTTAATGCATGATCTCCGATTCTCTCAAAATCAGTGAGCATCTCTGTATAGAGAACACTCCCCTCACCTGACGCAGTACCTTCCTGTATCCGGTGCATCATACGATTTCTGTAATCCTCTGTCATGTCATCCATCTTTTGTTCGAGTGCCGAAATACGGCTTAATCCATCAAGCGCCTCCATATTTTCATTTAAAAGCAGCGTCAAAAGTTCCTCGCAGGTCTGCTGCATCTGCAAAATTTCTTCCTTTACTTCTTTTGAAAATCTGACATCTTTTTCCTTCAGCCACTCAGAATATCCGCAAATATTCATTGCATGATCACTGATTCTTTCTATGTTGCTGGTCACTTTGAAATAGGCACTTAATATCCTGCTTCCCTGCGTATTTGTCTCATGTGCCATGTTTTTGGATATGTACTTTGAAATCTCTCGGTTTAAAAAATCCACGTACTCCTCTTTTTCTTCCACTTTTGTAATAAACCCGTCATCACAGTTTAAAAATGCCGTAAAGCTGTCTGCGACATTTTTCTTTGCAATCTCAAGCATTCTTGCAATCTCTTTGTGTGTCAGTTCAAAATTGATTGCTGATACACCGATTTTTCCCTCTGTCACCGGTTTTGTATTTTTTAAATATTTTAAATACATCCCTTCCTCAGGCTCGTCCACGTCCGGCAGAATTTTTTCTGCCAGTTTTGCCAATAGATTTCCTGCCGGTAACAGCAATATCGTTGTTACGATATTAAACAGCGTATGCATGTTGGCGATCTGTGCAGCCGGATTTGCCGGTGTAAATCCCCCAACCCAGGATGTCAGCGGTGTCAGCATACAGAGTATCGTAAAGACTGCTGTTCCTATGATATTAAATGAAAGATGGATGATTGTCGTCCGCTTAGCATTCCGGCCTGTTCCAATCGACGCTAACACTGCTGTAATACAGGTACCGATATTTTGTCCAAACAGCACATACACTGCTCCAGAAAAAGAAATCGCCCCACTTGCCGCAAGAGCCTGAAGGATTCCAACCGACGCTGATGAGGACTGGATCAATGCTGTAAAAACTGCACCTGCTAAAATTCCAAGCAGAGGATTGGAAAATTTTGTCATCATATCAATGAACGCTTTGGAATCCCGAAGCGGCATCATTGCTGTGCTCATCATTTCCATTCCAATAAAAAGAACACCAAGCCCTGCTAAAATACCTCCTATGTTTTTTACTTTTGGCTGTTTCAGAAAAACAACCAGCACAACACCTAAAAACGCAATAAACGGTGCGATCGCCCCGGCATCAAGTGCGATCAGCTGTCCTGTAATGGTCGTACCGATATTAGCACCCATGATCACTCCGACTGCCTGCCGCAATGTCATCATGCCGGAATTAACAAAACCTACGACCATAACTGTTGTTGCGGAGGATGACTGTATGATCGCAGTGATCACTGCTCCTACTAAAACACCTAAATACCGGTTCGTTGTCAGCCGCTCTAAGATCTGTTTCATCTTATTTCCGGCAGCAGCCTCCATCCCCTGGCTCATCATGTTCATTCCATACAGAAAAAGCGCCAGTCCTCCTAATAATGATGCAAATTCTTTTGCTCCCATTTTATCCCTCTTTTTTTAGTTATTACGGCATTTTCCGTTTTTCCTGCAAACACGTCATTGCCGCTTTTTACACACTCTTTTAACATATCAGACGTATTTTTTACCGTCAACCGGGATATCGGATTCTTAACGCTTCCTGTATTTTTTTTATGAAGTTTTTGTCAATTCTATGTAATGCCTGCATCTGTCAAATATCATTATATTTGTTCCAGAAAGATGCTGTTTATTATATGTCTGCTCACAGAAAAAGTACTGCTGTCTCAAGACTCTCCAGCATAATCTTCTCACCCGGCAGAGCTTTTCTACCTGTATTTGACAGCAAAATTTCTTTTACCTCTCCCGGCAGCATCAACTCTGCCGCATCTTTTCCGTAATTTGCGATTACAAGTATTTTCTGTCCGTTTTCTTCTCCAATACGCATAAATCCAAATATTGTATCCGTATCTTCATAAACCGGTACTACTCTTCCATAAACAAAAGTTTCTTTAAATTCCGGTGATTTGCGCAGTGCGATCAGCTTTTTATAATAGGAAAGTACTGAGTCCTCCCGTCCTTCCTGCTCACGGACATTGATTTCTTTATAATTTGGATTCATTGCAAGCCAAGGCACATGTACACTAAAGCCTCCTTTTTCATCTGCACTCCACTGCATTGGTGTACGCGCATTGTCCCTGCTGTTTTCATAGCAGCATGCCAATGCTTCTTCTTTCGTACATCCTGCCTCGATTGCAACCTGATACTGATCTTTTGTACTGATATCATCATATTCTGAAATATCGTTTCTATGACAGTTTGTCATACCGATTTCCTGTCCCTGATAAATAAACGGGATTCCCCGAAGCAGGATTGAAGTTGTGGCAAGCATTTTTTTGCCCATTTCATTCTGCGCATAATCCGGAAGGTAACGGCTTGCACCTCTCGGTTCATCATGATTTTCAATGATGTTTGCCTTAAACCCAATGCCCTCCATCTCTTTCTGGGAAGCAAACAAAATTTCTCGCCAGCGTTTAAAATCTATCTTTTTGCTGTCATACCATCCATGCTCACCATAGGTCAGTTCATGTGCAGAGAAATCAAACATGCTTGAGAAATGACCATCATCCCCGACAAACTCCCTTAATTCGTCCTCTTTCATATTAAATACTTCACCAACTGTAAAAGCGTCGTATTTCTCGAAAGTCTCATGTTTCATCTCCTCTAAAAATTCTCCGACGCCGTCTGTCTCTTCTACCATCTTCACACATGACACCAGACCATCATCCCCATCCGGTTCATAGGAAGGAAAACTTGTATCTTTCTTGATATTAATGATCGCATCAATACGGAATCCACCAAGTCCCTTATCTAACCACCAGTTGATCATCTTATATATCTTATCCCGTACTTCTTTGTTTTCCCAGTTCCAGTCCGGCTGTTCCTTAGCAAACATATGCAGATAGTATTTATCCGATCCCGGCACCGGCTCCCATGCCTTTCCACCAAAATAAGAACGATAATTGCTTGGTTCTTTTCCATCTTTTCCCTTTACAAAATAAAAATAATCTGCATAAGGTCCGTCCGGATCAGCTAAAGCCGCCTTAAAATATTCATGTTCACTCGAACAATGGTTTACCACCAGATCCATAACAATGTACATGTCACGCTTTTTTGCTTCGGCAAGCAGCTCGTCAAATTCTTCCATAGTTCCAAATTCTTCTGCAATCTTATAGTAATCAGATATATCATATCCCTGGTCAATAAACGGTGATTTATAAATCGGAGAAAGCCAGATGATATCAATGCCAAGTTCTTTTAAATAATCCAGTTTTGAGATAATTCCTCTCAGATCACCAATTCCGTCTCCGTTTGTATCCAGAAAACTCTTTGGATAGATCTGATATGCTACCTTGTCATGCCACCATTTTCTTTTCATTTTTTCCTCCTGACACATTTTATTTCAATATTCTTTTTTATATTTTTTGCATAATTCTGTTTTCTTTTTCAGCTGATGTAAATATTATATTTGATTTTTATTCGTTTTTCTTGCATTATGGTTGGATAATATTGTACAATACTGCTATCATAGCTGCCCGACAAATGCTGGTTTGTTTATGAAATAAATCATCTCCCTAAATGGTGTATCGTAGGCTTGTGAGTGGCATCTTGCGCAAAGCCGGAGTTAATTTTGGTTCCATTGTACGAAAATAAGAAAAGTCTAAGTGTGTCTGAGTTAGATTTTCTTGGAGTGACGTGAACGGCAACAACGAGTCATCCATGACTCGATGCTGCCTTGTTCTGCCATCCGTGGCAGAACATCACTGTGTACCTACAGACACACTAAGATTTTCTAATTTTCTCCCAAAGTCACAAAATCAGCTCCGGCTTTGCGCAAGATGCCAGCCTCCAGGTTATG
>NZ_QSCK01000015.1:0-98436 GCF_003463035.1 Roseburia sp. OF03-24
GTGTCTGAATCTGATTAAAAAAAGATTTCCAAATAACTATATTCAATGGTTTATTATTTGTTTGACAACACTGGCAAAAACCTCGATATATACCACTATGCCCATATTTATTGCCATACACATTTGAAAAAATATTCTGTGTTATTTGGTCTGGCAATTTACCAAGTAATCCGTATTATGCAATGTAGCAGATAAAATTTTAGCAATTCATTAAGAAGAATATTAATGATACAGCACATTAGGATTTTAAGCATATTTCCATTCGTGCGAATATCAAAAATTCGCACCTACGCCCCCAGTTTTGAGATGAACCGCCCACCCAAATGGTGTTCATAACCTGAAGTCTGGCATCTTGCGGAAAGCCGGAGCTGATTTTGTGACTTTGGGAGAAAATTAGAAAATCTTGGTGTGCCTGTCTATACATAGTGATGTTCTGCCACGGATGGCAGAACAAGGCAGCATCGAGTCATGGATGACTCGTTGTTGCCGTTCACGTCACTCCGAAAAAATCTAACTCAGACACACTTAGACTTTTCTTATTTTCGTACAACGGAACCAAAATTAACTCCGGCTTTGCGCAAGATGCCATTCACAAACCTGCGACTCACCATTTGGACGGGCGACACATATCTCAACAAACCATCATTTAGTGGCAGCAAAAAAGGATAAGCAAACGCTTATCCTCATTTCTGTTTCTTATTCTATGCGATTTTCCACGGATTATACAACTTTTGCGAAGCAGCTACTCCTGCTCACGTATCATTTCCTTGACTGCCACGACCTGATTTTTGACATGTTTGTGCATCGCTTCTGTCACACGCACTTTATCCTTTGTCATAAGTCCTTCCACGATCTCATTATGCTCCCGCATCAATGTCGGATAATTTCTTTCATCCTTTAAATACTCGACGCGATAGCGGTACATCTGCTCTCTTAAATTATTGAGCATATTAACAAGTTTTGGATTGCCGGTTGCCTGATAAATAATATCATGAAACTTTACATCTGCTGCCGCGATCTTTTTTAAATCTTTTGATTTGGTAGATTCCTCAAACTCATGCATTGTTTCTGTCAGGGTATCTAACTGTTCTTTCGTCATCTGTTCACATGCGATCGATGCAGCAAGTTCATCTAAGGCGTCACGGATCTGAAGCACATCCTCCATATCCTTTTCCGTCATTTTGGCTACTTCCGCACCTTTTCTCGGAATTGTGACCGCAAGTCCTTCCTGCTCTAACATACGGATTGCCTCACGGATTGGTGTACGGCTGACGCCTAACTTTGCAGCAAGCTGTAATTCCATCAGACGCTCTCCGGGTTTTAACTCTCCTTTTAAGATTGCCTCGCGCAGTGTATTAAACACCACATCCCGAAGAGGCAGATACGCATCCATATTCAGCGTCAAATCGTCTGTCATAAACCTGTCTTCCTCCATTTCTTCGCTTATCTCATGTTGTTGTAAATACTGGTCAGGTAAACCTGTTTTGCCAGTCCGGATGCCTGCATCGCCTCATATGCTGCAACCGCTTTCTCTTTATCCTCAAACAATCCGAATACGGTCGGACCGCTCCCGCTCATCATTGCCCCTGCAGCCCCATGCACCATCATATGTTCTTTGATTTCTGCAATTACCGGATAATTCGGGATTGTTACTGTTTCTAAAACATTTCCCATATCTGCGGTAACAGCTGCAAGATTTTTCTGTCTGATATCCTCAACCAGCCGGTCAATATCCGGATGAACAGTGTTTTCATCCAGTCTGAGATTCTCATATACAAACTTCGTCGATACAGAAATCTGTGGTTTTGCGATCAGCACCGGACATTTTACCATCGGTGGCAGTGCTGTAAGTTTCTCACCGATTCCCTCTGCAAGCGCGGTTCCACGCATAATACAGTAAGGAACATCCGCTCCGATCTTAACTCCGCGCTGCATCAGCTCCTCCTTAGACAGTCCAAGTTCAAACATCCGGTTCATACCATAAAGCACTGCTGCAGCATCTGTACTTCCTCCTGCCATCCCGGCTGCAACCGGAATATGCTTGTGCAGTTTTACATCGATGCCGTCCTTGATCTGAAATTCATCGATCAGAAGTTTTGCTGCCGTATAAACCAGATTATTTTCATTGGTCGGCAAAAAAGACAGGTTCGTTGTCATTGTGATCCCGCCTGCGGTCTTTTTCATTTCAAGACGATCAAACAGATGTATCGTCTGCATAACCATTTTCACTTCATGATATCCATCTTCACGTCTGCGTACAACATCAAGTCCAAGGTTAATTTTTGCAAGTGCTTTTACTGATATTTCCTTCATAATCCCCATACCATCATTATGTATTTTCGTTGTTTTTTGTATACAACATAAATCTTAACATTTTAAGACCAAAAGGTCAATTCCATCTAAATTATTTTTCCCGAAAAGCCGATATATCTTACAGAAAAAAATGCATGAACAAATCAGTCATTCATTTACTGGAATGGAGGAATTATTTATGGATATGAATGCAATTAACAGCGTAACTTCAACATTTAACAGCTATCAGACAAGTCAGGCTTCCAAGAAAGTTTCTGAGACAGCAGACAAAACAACTACCACGGATAAGACGGAAACCGGTGTTGTATATGAGAAATCTTCTCAAACTGACAAAAACACCGTCACCAAGAAAACAGACTATAAAATGGTAGAAAAATTAAAAGCAGATGCTAAACAGCGTACTTCCCAGTTACGCAGTCTGGTCGAAAAAATGATGACCAAACAGGGCACAGCCATTGCAAATGCTGATTCCATGTGGAGTTTCTTAGCAGAAGGCAACTTTACCGTTGACGAAGAGACCCAGAAACAGGCACAGGCAGATATCGCAGAAGATGGATACTGGGGTGTAGAACAGACTTCTGACCGTATCCTTGATTTTGCAAAAGCACTTTCCGGCAATGATCCTGAAAAAGCGGATCTTCTGATCGACGCATTCAAAAAAGGCTTTGATGATGCAACCAAATCCTGGGGAAAAGATCTCCCGGATATCTCTAAACGCACCTATGATGCAGTTTTAGAGAAATTTGACAAATGGAAAAATGGTTCTACCACAGAAACTGCCGGAACTGAGACAGAAAACTAATTTCTACAAAACAGACATCACATCTGATGCATCTCATAAAAAACTGCAGGGATCATATTTTCATGATTCCTGCAGTTTTTTATTATAACATTCTGCATATTGCTGCTTTTATGTTTTATGTTTTCTATTTCTCTGCTTTTTTATTTCTCTTCTAAGATTTTTTCAATACTTGCTAATTTCACGCAGACAACAAAGATCTCTGCTGCTGTTGTCAGATCCTCTAAACTTGGATAAGACGGTGCGATACGGATCACGGAATCTTTCGGATCTTTTCCATATGGGAACGGCGCACCTGCCGGAGTCATTACAACACCTGCTTTTTTCGCTTTTGCAACAACATTCTTTGCACAGCCGTCTAAAGTCTCATATGTGATGAAATAACCTCCCTTTGGTTTATACCAGGTACCTACGCCTAAACCGCCAAGTTCTTTATCAAACATGTCTGTGATCATTTCAAACTTCGGACGTAAGGATGCTGCGTGTTTACGCATATGCTCTGTGATACCATGAATGTTCTTAAAGAAACGTACATGACGGAGCTGGTTTACCTTGTCATGACCGATGGTCTGAACCTTCAACTGTTTCTTGATATCCTCTAAGTTATTTGCGGAAGTTGCGATCGCAGCAACACCGGAACCAGGGAATGTGATCTTGCTGGTGGAACAGAATTTGTATACCATATCCGGGTTTCCTGCACGCTTACATTCTGCAAGGATCTCGATCAGATGATCCTGGTCGATATCATATAAATGATGTACGCAGTAAGCATTGTCCCAGTAGATACGGAAATCTTTTGCAGCCGGTTTCAATCTTGCAAAACGGCGTACTGTCTCATCGGAATATGTGATACCCTGCGGATTAGAATATTTTGGAACACACCAGATACCTTTGATCGACTCATCTTTGCTGACTAAATCCTCTACCATATCCATATCCGGACCTGTTGGCAGCATCGGCACATTGATCATCTCAATGCCGAAATATTCTGTGATGGCAAAATGTCTGTCATATCCCGGAACCGGACATAAGAATTTTACTTTATCTAACTTGCACCATGGAGTATTTCCCATAACACCGTGTGTCATGGAACGTGCAATCGTATCATACATGATATTTAAACTGGAGTTACCATAGATAATGATATTGTCCGGATTACACTCGATCATATCGCCGATGAGCACTTTCGCCTCATGGATACCATCAAGCACACCATAGTTACGGCAGTCTGTTCCATCTTCGCAGGTTAAGTCCACATAAGATGCTAAAACATCCATCATTCCCATAGACAGATCAAGCTGCTCCTGGGATGGCTTTCCTCTGGACATATCAAGTTTTAATCCGCGCTGCTGGAATTTCTTGTACTCTGCCTCGAGTGATTTTTTTTCGGCTAACAGTTCTTCCTTTGTCATTTCCTGGTAAGATTGCATTGTTTGCTTCCTCCTCTTGGTTTTCTATACATTATTTATCATTCATGGAATATTCCCCTTTTATCTTATGGAAATATTCCCTGATCTGCTGTTCATAACCGTTCTCTGACGGTCTGTAGAACTTCCGGTCAGTCAGTCCGTCCGGCAGATACTGCTGTTCTACATAATGATTCGGATAATCATGCGCATATTTATATCCTATGCCGTGACCGAGTTTGGATGATGATTTGTAATGGGCATCCTGCAAGTGGGACGGAACCGGTGCTGTCATAGTATTTTTCACTGTTTCCATCGCCTCACTGATCGCATTGACTGCGGAATTGCTCTTTGGCGCGCTCGCCACATAAGTGACTGCCTGGGCTAATATGATCTGCGCTTCCGGCATCCCGATACGCTCTACTGCCTGTGCTGCCGACGTTGCAACAACAAGTGCCATCGGATCTGCATTGCTCACATCCTCCGATGCAC
Source organism: Roseburia sp. OF03-24 (assembly GCF_003463035.1). NCBI lineage: Bacteria > Bacillati > Bacillota > Clostridia > Lachnospirales > Lachnospiraceae > Roseburia > Roseburia sp. OF03-24. The sequence goes on from NZ_QSCK01000015.1 coordinate 5,011, forward strand.
AGATCATGATCCTTCTTGCGATAAATTTGATATCCTCCCCCGCATACAGCATTCTTGCTAAATAATAGACTGCCGCGTCCGGATCAGAGCCGCGCATGCTTTTGATAAACGCGGATACCGTATCGTAATGGTTATCACCGGACTTATCGTACTTTACCACACGTTTCTGTATACATTCGGAAGCAACGGAAAGCGTGATATGTATGAACCCGTCCTCACTGCGTTCCGTTGTCAGTATTCCAAGTTCTACCGCAGTCAATGCTGCACGTGCATCGCCATTTGAAATATCTGCAAGAAAATCCAATGCGTCCTCATCAATGACGGCATGGTATGCGCCCATACCCTTTTTCTCATCGTTTACTGCCCGTAAAATAAGAGTCTTAATATCCTCTTTTTCCAGACTTTTCAGTTCAAAAATGATCGAACGTGAAAGAAGAGCACCGTTTACTTCAAAATAAGGATTCTCGGTCGTTGCACCGATCAGAATGATGGTTCCGTCCTCCACAAACGGCAGAAGATAATCCTGCTGTCCCTTATTAAAACGGTGGATCTCATCAATAAACAGGATCGTCTTTTTTCCAAACATCCCCATGTTATTCTTCGCCTTGGAAATAACATCTTCCATGTCTTTTTTGCCTGCGGAAGTTGCATTCATCTGCAGAAATTCAGCACTTGTAGAGTTCGCAATGACCTTTGCAAGTGTTGTCTTGCCCGTTCCCGGAGGTCCGTAGAGGATAATGGAACTTAGCTTATCCGCCTTGATCGCGCGGTACAGTAACTTGTCCTTCCCGATAATATGCTGCTGTCCTACCATCTCATCTAAAGTTGCCGGACGCAGACGCGATGCAAGCGGCGATTCCGTTTCTTTTTTCTGTTCTCTCATATATTCGAATAAATCCATGTTTCAACCTGTCTTTCTGACACATACATTTGCTCTTTTTGCATTTTTCTTTCTGCAATCCTGCATTTTTGCGTCTAAATATTTATTTTTTTGCATTACTTCCTGCAAATATGACAGATCAATTTTTCAAAAATTCATTCATCTATTACCATACAGGAAAATATACGCTTTTGCAAGACGTAAAATTATTTTCTCCGTTCTGTATGATTTTCTCTGAAAATCTGTCACTTTACTGTGCAAAAGCATATACGTACTTCTGAAATGCCTCTCCACGTTCCTCAAAGTTTTTAAAATAACCATAAGATGCTGCTGCCGGTGAGAGAATACAGGCACCTCCCGGCTCTGTCATCTGCACTGCTGTCTCAACTGCCTGCTCTAAATCTTCCACATAAACACAGTTCTCACAGTCACCAACTTCCCCGAAAATACGTTTACCGGATGCATATGCACAGATAAACTGAAATTCCCTGTGTTCCCTGATAAATGTGATCAGAAGATCATAATTGATCCCACGGTCCATGCCTCCGATCAAAATAGTCTTTGCATCCGGAATACTCATTGCTGCATTTATGGCAGCCTCCGGAATTGTTGAGATGGAATCGTCAAAGTATCTGACTCCTCTGTAGGTGCCAATATACTGCAGCCGGTGCGGCAATCCCTCAAACTCTGCCATGCTCTTTAACACTGCCTCTTTTTCACATCCAAGCAATTCCGCCACATGTTCTACAAACTGCGCATCATACTGGTTATGCTCCCCGGCAAGTTTCAGTTTATAATGCACATCTTTCGGCTGATGAAGCACTGTCTTTTCCGCTTTTGTCTCAATCTTCGGTACATTTTCCCCGACAAAGAAAAAGTCTCCACTTTTCTGATACGCTGCAATATGGCTTTTTGCCTCAAAATATTTTTCTACCGTCCCATAATAGTCAAGGTGTTCCTCATAGAGATTTAAAAAGATTGCAATATGCGGTGACACATTCGTATGCGCAAGCTGGTGGCAGGACATCTCATAGACAATGATCGTATCTTCTGTCACTTCCTCGAAATAATCAAGACAAGGCTGTCCGATATTTCCGAGAAGCAGCACCGGTCTGCCGCTGCATGCTTTTAAAACGGTATAAAGCATGGCAGATGTCGTGCTTTTTCCTTTTGTGCCTGTGATTCCGATCACCTGGTCACGAAACTGCTGCAAAAACAATTCTGTTTCTGAAGTATATTTCGGATTTTCTTCCTTCATCACAATGCCAGGACTCTTTATGATAAAATCATAAGCATCCTCATTGATCTCTTCTCTTTTTCCTTCAAATATATCCACAGATGCCGGTTTTGCACATCTTTCCAGGAAGTGCTCTGTCGCTTTTCCTTCTCTGCCGTATCCCCAGATCAAAATCCGTTTTCCATCCAACTCGCTGATGATGTCCATTTTTATCTCCATTTCTCCATGCACGCATATTCTATTTTGGTGCATCCTGCAATTTCTTTTTTACTTTAAAATTCATTTCCGGCTTTTATGCCCTATGCCCGGCTCATAAATTCTTTTAAGACTTCTAAAAAATGCTCCGGCACCTGATTTTCAGATACCCATTCAGAAAGCATCTCATCTAACTCTCCCGGAGCAGCTTCGATCGTTTCTTTATAGCGCTCGGTTAAAAGACTCTTTCCACCGCGTGCAATAAATGTCTTTAATGCAACAAGGACTTCACGTCTTGTTCCCACACATTCAAATGGTTTATTCTCTTCAATTCCTGTCAGCTCCCTGAAATCAAGATCCAGTGAGTCTTTTTCTAACAGATTCTCTCCAAAAATGTGTACCAGATCTTCCTGTGATAAAAACGGCGTTAAAATAATATAGACAAATAAACATTTCGGGCAGTTGCAGCACCAGATTCCCTGCTTACTTCCCGCATTACAGCTCCGAAATACCTCATGATAATTCTTACACTTTGAAAACAGCCATGCGATCTGCATCTCGGTGAGCGGACGAAGAAGACTGAAATAGTGGATATCTGAATCCGTCACTTCTTTGATATATGATACAAAATCCTGCTCAAATTCAAAACTCTTTGAATACTGATGGTTGACAAAAGAATCCTTTACCGTTGTCTCATTTGCACTCGTCTCATTCGAAAGCACGATATAGCGGTTGCCACTCAAAAATGCTGAAATAAACGATGAAAACGCCACAACAGCAGAAAACGGAATATGTCCGTTTAAATACCCTTCTGCATTGAGCTCTAATATTTTTTTATCAAGGATACGCTTTGCAGCATAATCTCCCTGTTTATGATCACAGACTGCAATGACGTTTTTCGTAGTCGCATTACCGTTGATACTGTATGTGGTGATCTTCTCTCCCTTTAATACTTCCAGCGAAACAACGGAATCCTTTCCACCACCGACTGATACCAGACATCCGTCATAGGAATGTGTATCATGGATCGGTACATCTTTTTTCTCTTCACACTCGATCGTTACAAGATCTTCCTCTGAAACCACAATCCCATTACGGTACATAAACTCACCAAGTCCATTATAGTATAACTTTTTCCACCATTTTTTCTGTTCAGCGGAAAGTGTTCCACAAAGTATCTTTAACTGTTTCGGACAGGCACATTTCCAGTAACTGATCGTCTCTGCCATTCCAAGGTGAAACGCAAGTGCATTTAAGATTGTCTCATCCACGCGCTCCGCAGCCGGAAACTCCCATTTTGACTGAAATTCACACAGTCCCGGTATCTCAAAGTGATACACGATATGATATGCATTTTCGATATACTCCACCGAATAATCTTTATATAAAAAAGAATCATATTGATTTCTGAAATCCTCAAACTTTGACAACGTAAATCCTCCATTCCAGACGCGATACGTCCCAGACCTATTTTTATTATATGAAATAACCGTCCGCTATAAACATCCACACCGCAAAGCAGACTCTAGAATATCATAGCACACATCCTTGTAAAAGTCGATAGCAGAGGGACGCACAAACAGCGTCCACCAAAAAAGGAGTGGGCTTTTCGCCCACTCCCTATACGGTCATTCAATTAATTTTTCTTGCCAAGTGTTACAGAGATCGTCTGCTCCTGATATTCACCATTTGTAGAACGCTGAATCTTCACATCAACGGTTGTACCTGCTTTATAATACTCCATTGTAGATGACAGTTCTTCCATGGAACCGATCTGTTTTCCATCGAATTCTGTGATGATATCGCCTTTCTGGATGCCAGCCTGCTCTGCTGCGGAACCACTTGTTACCTGTGCAACATAAACACCGGATGGCATATTATATGTCTTTGCAACATCATCTGTCACATCGACGCCTGCAATACCAAGGTATGCACTGTCAGATTCATCTACTTTTTCTTTCGTGATCAGATCATTGATAATAGGTGCTGCCGTATTGATCGGGATCGCATATCCGATACCCTCTACCGAAGTATCAGAATATTTTACAGAGTTGATACCGATGACCTCACCGTTTGCACTGAGTAATGCACCACCACTGTTACCAGGGTTGATAGCTGCATCTGTCTGGATCAGTTCTGCGGTATAACTCGTATCACTCTCTGAATCACCGACGGATACCTGACGGTTCAATGCACTGATATAACCAACAGTTACAGACTGTCCATAACCAAGTGCATTACCGATCGCGATACAGGAATTACCAACTTTTAAGCTGTCGGAATCACCAAGTGTAGCTACTTTGATGTTATTCATGGTGTCACTCTCAATGCTGCTTAAAGCGACACGGATGACTGCAAGATCTGTAGATGGATCTGTTCCCTTTACTTCTGCGCTGACGGTTGACTCATCATTAAAGGTAACTGTCAGGCTGTTTGCACCGTTTACCACATGATTATTGGTTGCAATATAAAGATAATCATTATCCTGGCTTACAATAATACCTGATCCACAACTTGTGCTCTCATAAGTCTGTGGCATACCGCCCCAGAAGCTCTGGTATTCTGTCTCGCTCACATTGGTGATTGCCACGATAGACGGCATTACGGATGATACAATATCAGATACATCCGTTGCAACGTAATTCGATGATGTGGAAGTTGCCTCCACCTTGCTGTCTGCCTTTGTCAGTGAATTCTGACTGCCACTGCTCTCTGCCACGCTCTCATCATTTCCAAATGCCTTGGAAGATACAAGATGTACGCCCTCAAATGCAGTACCGGATACCAATCCAAATACTAAAGCAATAGCTGCGCTTTTTGCAAGTTTTGTTCCAAATCCACCCGGTTTTTTTTCTCTTTTCTTTTTCTGATTTTTGCCGGTCGGCTGTGCATTCTGATAAAATGCATTGCCAGTATTCTGATATCCTCCATTTTGATATCCGGTATTCTGGTAAGTACCATTCTGCTGATAGCCGGTATTCTGATATGTGCTATTCTGATATGCACCACCCTGCTGATATCCTGTGTTCTGTGAATATGAACTGCTGTTCTGATAAGAATTCTGGTAATGGTTTACGTTTCCTTCATTCGTGTGTTCTGTCTGCTGGCTGTTCTGGCTTCCGTTATTGTATGAATAGAAGGAATCCGAAGACCCATTCTGATTGTTGTTATTGTTATAATTGTTACCATCCATAACGATTTCTCCTTTCGTATTCGGAATTTCTTTTCCTTTTCTGATTATGAGTGTACAGAGAAATTGTGTTCTATTTGTGACAAAACAATCAAAAAAATATGTTTTTATTTTCAAATGTAATTTATGATCTGATGCAAAATATTCCAGACACCAAGACCTGCCATAATGGAATAAAACAGATCCCGCCATTTCTTTTCAGGGATTTTAAATACCAGAGCCAGCATGATAAACATACACATCCAGTCTGTCAGATAATAAACCCTTGCACCGGACGCATAGATCGTCGGCGAAAAATGCATGATTGCTTCACTTGCAATTCCACCAAGCCATGCCAGCACAAGTACTACACTGTGTTTTGAAACTTTCCATATCAATATGCAGGTAAATAAAAGTGCCACAATCCACCAGCACATTGCAAACCAGTTTGCCGCCTGCATATCTTCGATCCGCGGTACCTGATCAAGCCGCACTGTAATATCCTTAATATGAAGCCCACAGTCTGAAAATATTTCGATACCAAAAAATGGAAGTATTGCAGTGAGTAAAAACAGACCTGCCCCAGTCACACATACCAGATCTGATGTTTTTCTTTCATTTTTACATAAAATATGCAGGATTCCCGTCAACCAGATTCCTGCTAACAACAGGCGGTTCTCATTTGCAAAAGAAGACACCAGCCATTGCACAGTAATAAAAAAATGCTGCCCAAATGAGAGTTCATTATACTGCGGCATCCAGTTCTGCACTTCCGATACAACCCGGATATCATTTCCCGGTGCCAGAAACAGAATGATAAATGCCACGACAGTCACCGCAGTCTGTGCAATAAGAAGGATATTTCTGATCCGTTCATTTTTCCCCGGATGTTTTTTACATCCATATTGCCTGACTGCAGCCACCAGTACTGCCAGCACCTCAAACGTCAGCAGTACCGCTGCCATCTGTTCGATTGACATGCTTGCAAGAATCGCACAGGGGATGGAATAGAAAAAATGTTTTGTGTTTCCCACTCCCGTATCAAACACAATATCTGCAACCGGGATCAGAGCCCAGATCCCACAGGTAAATGACCAGGTGTAAAAAATAGATCCGTTGATCCATATTGCCGCATATCCAACGGTCATAATCGCCATCAGAAGATAACCGCACACCACTGTAAGTGTCGGTCCCGCCAGAAATCTTTCTGTACGAATCCCCGCTGCTTTTTCTGCCAGTTTCAGAACACCGCATGGAAGAAGTACGATCATCATGGCATTTACAACACGCCAGAACCAGATTCCCAGTGTAAACGCAGCATATACCATCGCTTCTCCAGACATTCTTCCCACCCATGTCGTATAACGCCAGCTCAGATATTCCAAAAATCCCATTTCATGTGTATACTGATAAAAAAAGGCATCGTCGCCATCGGAATACCCCACCTGCGTCAGCAGGAGGAATACTCCCATAAACATCAATGCCCAAAATAAAACTTTTTTAGAAGTCTCTTTCATAATTTACCTATTCCCGTCTGATACTTCCTGTTTCCACATACGTCTCCAGTAATCCGGACTCATCGTGCACTTTAAAATCTGTTTTCTGCTCAGCTTTTTATATCTTTTTCCGAGCCAGTACCCCGCATATTTTCCAACACACATGATTCCAAGTTCAAAAATAAGATGTGGCTTTCCAATCGAGCACAAATACTTCATAGTACTCTTTACCAGCTTCATTCCCTCCACTTCCGAACTGATCTGTTCAAATATCTCAGGATGCATGGTCTGTGAGACAGCCAAATCAAAATTCCGGTGGAACTGCTGTTTTACTGTATAATTGTGGGAATGAATCACTTTCGCGTCCGCTTCATATTTTACATAATATCCTGCAAAAACTGCTTTTGCCGCAAAAAACATATCTTCATTAAAAATAACCGGTGACTCGAATCCTCCAAGCTCACGAAACAGATCCACCCTGTAAGCTGCACATACATCAGAGCAGAAAAATGTTTTAATGCCAAGTTCTTTTATATCATCTTTTCCTTTTTTTCTGCTTTTATCCGGATAATTAAAAGATCTTGTATAGCGCTCTACAATGCGGCAGTTCTCATTTGGAAGCTGTCTTGCATAACAGACTGCTGTATCCGGTTCCTCTAAGCCTGCTGCCAGCCGTTCAATCAGATCCGCATCTGCAGGGACTGCATCCTGTGTCATAAAAATAACAACATCTGCATCGGAATGATCTGCGCCATACATTCTCGTTCCACCATGGTCAAATGTTTCTTTGCTGACATGATACAGTGTATATTCACATGGAAGTGCCTGCAGGCACTGTTCAATTGGATACTTTGCTACAGCCTCTCTCCATAATGCTTCTTCTGTATTTAAAATAAGAACCCTATGAACGACAAAGGTCTGCTCCTGCAGTTTTTGCAGGAGCAGACAAAATGTGTCATCCGGTCTGTAAGTCGGTATGATCAGATCTGCTTTCATTAATATCCTTCTCCCTGATGGAATCCGGTATCATTGACAATCTGAGCACTGTTATTCTTGACTGTATCGGTCGGTGCATATTCATTATCATCGTATAAAAATACATGAAGCTGTTTTACATTGGATTCAAGATCACATGGTACAACAACGCTTCCCTTATTTCCAAGTGTTGTCGTATTCTTCTCAAATGGGAATCCTGTTGTCTCGCCAAGGCTGTAATTAAATACCTGTGCAGCCAGAGAGATCAGCTCTGTATTTGAAAAACTTGTCTTGATATCACCAAATACTTCATCGAGCAGGCTGTTGATCGTAGTAAGATTTGCTTTCTGGGCTTTCTGTACCATTGCAGTAAGAACTGTACGCTGGCGTTCTGTACGTTTATAATCATCTCCTGCAGTATAACGGATACGCGCATATGCACATGCCTGAACACCATCCATCTCTACGTTTGTTCCGCCGCCGGATAAATATTTTGAATTATGTTTTGTCAGCTTATTGATCTCATCCATGTAACCATGCATTAATACAGCCTCGTCATCGGATACCTCCGGAATCGTAACTCCTCCAAGAAGATCTACACATTCCACAACTGCATTAAAGTCCACTGTTACATAATCGGTAATGTCCATATCCAGGTTTTTATTTAACATGGTAATTGCCTGCTCCGGACCACCTTTTGCATATGCGGAATTACATTTCTTAAAAGTACCGCCTCCGATATCCAGATAACTGTCTCGATATACAGATACCAGCTTTACCGCATGTGTATCATTATTGATACTTGCGATCATGATAACATCACTGTTACCTTTGGAGAGATTACCGTTTGAACGGTTATCAAGACCAAACAGTGCGATTGTTGTATAACCTGCCATGATTTCCTGTGACTCCGAAGATAATCCCTCATTTACCTCGATATCTTCTTTATTGAAGCTTGTGTCCTTCTCAATCTTTGAAAGTTTTACTGTGACAAACAGCACTGCTGCAAGAATCAGTAAAACAAAAATCTCTATCACAACAATGATGATTCTGTTTTTCTGCTTTTTCTTTCTTTTTCCATTCCTGCTATGTGCCCCATTTCTTCCCTGTACTGTTTTACTCATAAATGTTTTCTCCTAATATGCATTTTTATTTATAAAACCTTTGAAGACGGTAAGAAACAGGATCTTAATATCCAGCCCTATCGTCCAGTTTTCAATATAATAAAGATCATGCTCGATCCGCTTGCGTATGGATGTGTCACCCCGGTATCCATTGACCTGTGCCCATCCGGTCATACCGGGACGTACCTGATGTTTGATCATATAACGCGGTATCTCTTCCCGGAATTTTTCCACATACTGTGGCCGTTCCGGTCTTGGTCCCACAAGACTCATATCGCCTTTTAACACATTAAATAACTGTGGAAATTCATCCAGGCTTGTCTTGCGCAGGAATCTGCCGATCTTTGTGATCCGCGGATCATCTTTATGTGTCCAGCCCTTGCGTTCTTCTTCCTCTGTCTGCACATACATGGTGCGAAACTTATACATGCGGAATGGCTCATTGTGCAGTCCGACACGCTCCTGTTTAAAGATCAGCGGTCCTTTTGAAGTCACCTTGACTGCTATTGCGGTAAGCAGCATAATTGGCGAAAAAAGCACGATACAGAGCAGTGAGCCAATAATGTCCATACACCGTTTTACAAGTGCATTAAACGTATTTGACAACGGCACATAACGGATATTGATAACAGGAAGTCCTAAAAGATCCTCCGTATACGGCTTTGTCGGAATGATATTTCCATAATCCGGAATAAATTTAGTATGAACTCCGGATTTTTCACATTCCGCAACGATCTTCTCCAACTTATAATATTCTTCAAGTCCAAGTGTGATCGCAATCTCATCTAATTTATTCTCCGGCAGAATATAAAGCAGATTGCCAATACTTCCAATAACCTTTATCCCCTTATAAGTTGTCCCTCTCGCTATATTGTCGTCTAAAATCCCCCTGACATTGTACCCCCACTGCGGATTCTGCTGTATCCGGTCTATATACTGCTCAGCGGCACGCGAATATCCCACAAGTAGAACATGCTTAAGGTTATAGCCGTTTTTGCGTATCGTGCGCAGAAACTGACGTATCAGCAGACGTAATACATCTTCTAATACCGTGTTGATCGCAAAGAAATAAAAGAACATCTCACGTGAGAAATTTCGAAACTGCTCCACATAAGACTGCAGGTTGTACAATACTGTAAAAATCAACAGAAAGCCTACAATATTCGCCATCACGATATTGGAAAACTCCAACCGCCGTCCCTGTACCCTCTTTGGCGCATAAAGATTAAACGCATAATACAAGATCAGATACAATGGAATGATTACGATCAGTGCCCTCATGTAAAATCCCAAAGACAATGCACCGCCCGGTGAGTCCAAAATACCGCTCGAAAACTTCAGCCACCATGCTATGATATATGATACCGCAATGACAAACGCATCTATGATCACATGCAGTCTGTTAAAATGCTGTTGATTATCTTTTATCATAATGTCATCCTTTTTTCATTTTCAAGCTACCATAAAAATAATAATACAATAATTTTCCATAAAGCACAACTTCTTTTTCTTAAAACTCTTGTCACAATTTCTTAATTATTTCTTTATTATTCTTTGACGCTCAAACGATTTTTCCTGTTATCTGTGCGATAACACACGAAATATATTTGTAATGAGTTCCCACTCAATTTTTACATAATTGCGAAGATTCCCCGCCTTAAAATGAACTTTTCTGCATTTTTTACACTGCGTAATTCCTTCTGTGATCCCTTTCAGATAACAATGACCAAATCCTTTTCTGCAGAAAAACAGCCACTTGACCAGAACACCTGCAAGTAAAAACGGCAGATTGATCAAAAGCTGCAACACTGGCATATTTTTATGGATCACATACATGGAGTTGCGTGCAGCAAGAAATACTTTTTTTTCATTATAGCGTGAGCCTGTCGTAGCACTTCCGACATGATACACCTTCGCCCCCGGAATATAACAATTGCGATATCCTGCGATTTTTGCACGGTATCCAAGATCAAGATCCTCCAGATAGGCAAAATGATTTTCATCCAGCACACCGATCTTCTTTAACACAGACATCCGGTAAATGGCCGCGCCGCCACAGCAGGAAAATACTTCCTCTGGTTTTCCATAATCTGCAGCCGGTCTGCCTTTTCCCCGTGCCACTGCCCAGCCTGGCAGCGTATAAAGGTCTCCTGCATTATCAATCAGATCCCGCTGTCTGAAATCAAGCATCTGCGCTCCACAGGAAAAAATATGTTCCGACTGCCTGATTCCTTTTAGCAGTTCCTCCACAAAATGTGGTTCTGCCTCTGTATCGTTATTCAAAAGGATTGCATAGGGTGTTTCCGTCATTTTAAAACCAAGGTTTACCGCTCCACAGAACCCGGTATTTTCCGGCAGTGCGACCATTTCCATATCCAGGCTTTCCGATGTAACTAAAGTGCTTCCATCTGTGGAGCCATTATCGATCACAAGCAGTTTAAATTCCCGGCAGGTCTGCCGTTCCAGTGTTTTTATGCAGTTTTCCAAAAGTTTTTTTCCGTTATAATTCGGAATGATAATCGTAACTTCCGTCATCCATCCTCCCTTCAACTGTTATCCTTCAGTGAATAATTATTATAAACCGAAGAAAAGTTTGGATTATAATATGGATCTCCATTTTTTAAGATACCGATCCAGTGATTTCTCATATATTCGATCTCGCGCTGGAAACGCACTGTTTTTTCTGCCGAATCCTCCGCGCCACGGGATTTCGACTCGTAATGATATGCCTGGACATGCGGATCATAGACAACTAATTTTCCAAGTCTGCGCACTTTTAAGCAGAAATCCACATCATTAAACGCAACCGCAAGCTGCTCCTCAAAGCCGCCTGCCTGCTCGTAAATCTCTCTCTTCACCATCAGACATGCTGCCGTAACTGCACTGTAATCCAGCTGGATCGATGCCTTATGCATATAACCGCTGCGCTCTCCGGCGAGTCCGACAAACATATTGTCTCCGATTCCACGTGCATTTCCGCCGATCCCGACCACGATTCCGGCATGCTGGATCGTATGATCCGGGTAAAACAGTTTTGCACCGACAACTCCTGTTTCTTTTCGCAGGCAGTTTTCTAACATCCGTTTCATCCAGTCATTTCCGATCATTTCAATATCATTGTTCATCAGGAGATAATAACTGCCCTCTGCAAATTTTACGCCAAAGTTATTTAATCTGGAATAATTAAAGCCTTCCGTGTAAACCGCAACACAGATGCGCTGTCCACCGGCAAGTTTTCCTTCCATGCAGCGTATTCCATCAACCATATTTTCTTCCGGTGCAATATTTTTATAGTAATCGAATGTCTCCTCACAACTGTTATTCTCCACCACGATAACTTCATAATTACCATAAGAAGACTTTTCAATCGCAGCAATACATTTCTGTAAGGTTTCCACCTCATCCTTACTTGGTATGATAACCGACACAAGTGGTTTCTCTGTCAGAGCATATTCTACCTCATAAAATCCCATATCCTTCGTCGGTGTCACAACCGCATCCACACCAAGCCGCTTTAAATGCTCTCCGATCGCACGCTTTCCCGCATCAACCGCATATTGTTTTGAGAAAGGATTCTCAGCAGTCGACTCTTTATGACATCTCCAGTGATACAGTATCCTTGGGATATGACCGATTGCTCTCGCCTGTTCTGCACAGCGGAGAATAAAATCATAATCCTGCGCCCCGTCAAAATCAGGGCGGATGCCACCCACTCTTTCAAGAAGGGATCGTTTTACCGCAAGGAAATGCGTAATGTAGTTATTTGACCGGAGCAGATCAATATTAAAATCCGGCTTTAAATGCGGCTGAAAATGTGTTTTACCATCCATATCAACCTTATCTTCATCCGTGTAGATCATTTCATAGTCACTGCCGGCTTCCTGATAGATTGTTGCTGCCAGTCCGTCTTCATTATGAAATCCCTGTCTTATCATCTTTACCAGCTCAAACAGAGCATCCGGTGCAAGCAGGTCATCATGATCCATAAATGCGATCCAGTCTCCATCTGCTAATGCGATCGCTGCATTTGTATTTCCTGCGATCCCCAGATTTTTGTTAAGACACTGATACCTGATCCGTACATCTGCCGATGCATATTCGGCTGCAACACGCTGTACAACTGATGATCTAAGATCTGTTTCTTCCTCCGCAGATTCACTGCCATCCGCAAGACACAACTGCCAGTTTCCATAAGTCTGCGCCTGCACCGACTCGATCATCCCTCGAAGAAAAGTTTCCGGTGTCCGGTAAAGCGGCACCACAATACTGATCTTTGGCGCATCTTTCCATTTTTCTGCCTGCTTTTTTTGTTTTTCAAGCTGATCCGCTGCTGCCTTATGTTTTTCATACCATGGCTCATACGGAACATTTTCCGCCTCCATTTTTTCCTGAAGACGTATCACAAATTCTTTCCATCCATAATGCTTCAGATAGCGTAATCCTTTCACAACTTTCTGAATGGTTATTTTCTGAAAAATTGATTTCATGTTTATTTTTTCGCTTTCTGATGGATATAAAGCCATCCGTTTGCGTAATCCTTTCGTTCCTCCTCCGACATTGAGGTAAATGCATCAAAATCCACCTTTGCCAGCGTCATCTGCTCGTTTCCACATTTAAAGCACTCCACGTCTTTGCGTCTTGATACAACACGCATCCATCCGCATTCCGGGCAAATAAATACTTTCATCATAGGAACTTCTGCCTCTCTCCTTTTTTACTTCCTATCTGCGCAGGGAAAAATCTGAATTATCCAGTGTCAGATTCGGATTATAATACGGATCCCCCTGCTCAATGATCTCTCTCCATGAACGAAGCAGTATATCCACCTCGTCATTAAACCGTTCCACTTTCTCCGGTGAATCCTCATATCCTCTGGATTTCGATTCATAATGGAACCACTCTGCATACGGATCGTAGACCACAAGTTTTCCTGCTTTCCTGACTTTCAGACAAAAATCCACATCATTAAATGCAACTGCAAGTTCTTCTGTCAGTCCACCGACTTCATCAAACACACTGCGTTTTATCATCATACAGGCAGCCGTTACAGCCGAATAATCCTGTGCACATAAAATTCTGCCAAAATAACCGGTATCATACCGCGGTTTGCCGATAAATGCGTGTCCGGCTGTTCCTCCAAATCCCAAAACGACTCCGGCATGCTGTATGGTCTCATCCTCATATAACAACTTTGCGCCGACAATCCCGACATCCTCTCGCATGCAATAGCCTAACATTTCATTGACCGCGCCACCATCGATCATCTCCGTATCATTATTGAGGAGCAACAGATACGATCCCTTTGCAGCATCTGCGCCGAAATTATTGATCTTTGAATAATTAAAATCTCCCTCATAGAAAACGACATGTATATTTTCATGCATCACTTCAAGTTCTTTGTAATAATCAAAAGTTTCCTGTTCCGTACTGTTATTTTCCACAATAATAAACTCAATGTTCGGATACGTGTTTTTTCCGAGGATAGAATTCATACATTTTTCAAGGTCTTTCTTATGATCTTTATTCGGAATAATGACCGATACCAGAGGTTTTTCCTTCCAGTTATATTTTGTCCGGTACATCCCGTAAAATGCTGCATTCTCCACAGTTGCAGGAATTTCCATCCTGTCATAATGTGCCTCTATCGCGCGTCTTCCTGCCTCAAAAGCGTACAGCTTGCTCTCCGGATTTGCAGCCGTAGACTGCATATGACATCTCCAGTGATACAAAATCTTTGGAATATGTCTGATATTTTTCGCATTCTCACAACATTTTAATATAAAGTCAAGATCCTGCGCCCCGTCATATTCACTGCAAAATCCACCTGTCATATCCACAAGTTCCTTCTTTGCTGCAAACAGATGGCAGATATAATTGACACTGCACAGAAGATCCAGATCAAAATCCGGTTTAAAATGAGGTTCAAACCGCTTTTTTCCATCCATGCTGATCTTATCTTCATCCGAATATAAAACATCAATACTCTGATCCTGATTCAGGGCATCTGCCAGCTCATAAAGTGCATTTGCAGGAACAATATCATCATGATCTGCCAGAACAATATAATCACCTGCTGCCATTGCAAGTGCTGCGTTCGTATTGCCGGAAATACCGAGGTTCTTTTGAAGCGTCGTAAAAGTGATCCTTGCATCCGCCTTTGCATATTTCTCTAAAACCGGTGTCAGCTCCGTCACAAAGGAATCCTTCTGTCTGTCCTCATCATCCCCGGAGAGACTGCCGTCTGCTAAGCATAACTGCCAGTTGCCATAAGTCTGTGCCTGCACCGATTCGATCATTTCCTGTAAATATTCCGGTTTTGTCCGGTATAACGGTACAACGATGGAAAATAGCGGCTGATAAGAAAATACATGTTTTCTCTGTTCGTCAAGTTCTTCTTTACCTGCATCGTATTTTTTGCACCACGCATCATAGGATGTCTCCGATCTGCCCACCAATTTCGTCTCGATCTTATGAATCGTTGCAGCCAGTCCGTTACGTTCTAAATAGCGGAATGCATCCTGTGATTTTTCCAGAACATACTGCCATCTGCCGCCATCATCCCACTTTCTTAACCGGGTGCGGGAATAATGTTCTGCATTTCGCATTTCAAGGAAAAAATTTTTATCATCCACCTGTCTTTTCACCGACGCCTGGATCATAAACCCTGGTTTTGCCTGCGTGTCACATTCCGGGAATACCGAAAGAAGATCTTTTCTGAAATAATGATCCGTTTTTACCTGAAGTTTCTGTCTGCGCTGATCCAGCAGATAAAGATTCACTTCCCCTGCTCCCATACACCAGCCGGTCACAGTTACAGTATCCTCATCACGGTGACAGTTTTCAATATAATATTCCAGCCTGCTCTCCCGCACGCGCAGTTTTTTTGTTGAAACGGCATACGCTCTTTTTTTCTTTTCCCCATCATCCGTAAAAATCTCAAATTTCTTTCTTTCACGCCAGTCTTTTGGCAGTGTCACGATTCCTACGACTTCCTCATTGATCTCATTGATCGTTCCAAGGTATTTCTGGCGAACCTCAGCACCTTTGTTTACTGTAAGGGTAACCGGCAGTTTTTCACCATCCAGATAAGCCATAACCTCTCTGCCGGCGGCTTTTCCGTCATAAAACCAGCCGACTAACACAAGCATATCCGGCTCATTCAGATGAAATCTGAGTTTCTCCACAAAAAATTTATGTGTATCCATATGCAGTCCTTCCAATCAGTCTCTGAAATAAATGTCTCTCGTATACACTTTTTCTTTTACATCTGATAACATTGCATCCATACGGTTTGCCACGATCACATCACTCATGCTGCAAAATTCATTAAAATCACGGATCACTTTGGAATTTTCAAACGTATCTGTTTTTAATGACGGATCAAAAATGACAATATTTACACCCTTTGCACGAATACGCTCCATTACACCTAAAATAGAGCTCTGTCTGTAATTATCCGAATTTGCTTTCATTGCAAGGCGGTAAATACCAACTGTATCCGGATTTTTCTCAAGGATCTGCTCTGCGATAAAATCTTTTCTCGTACGATTGGCATCTACGATCGCACCGACGATGTTATTCGGTACATTGTCATAGTTTGCTAAAAGCTGCTTGGTATCTTTCGGCAGACAATAACCACCATATCCAAAAGAAGGATTGTTATACTGCATTCCGATTCTCGGATCGAGTCCGATTCCCTCAATGATCTGTTTCGCATCAAGTCCTTTCATTGCCGCAAACGTATCAAGTTCATTGAAAAAAGAAACGCGGAGCGCAAGATATGTGTTTGCAAAAAGTTTTACTGCCTCTGCTTCTGTGAGATTTGTCATAAGTGTCGGGATATCCTCTTTGATCGCCCCTTCCTGCAGCAGATGTGCAAATGTCTCCGCTGCCTTTTTCATCTCGCTGCTTCCTTCTTTTGAACCGACGATAATCCTTGACGGATACAGATTATCTTTTAATGCCTGTCCTTCCCGCAGAAACTCCGGTGAAAAAAGGATACGGTCTGTGTGGTATTTCTCACATACAGACTGTGTATAGCCGACCGGGATCGTGGATTTGATAACGATCACAGCATGCGGATTCACTTTTAAAACCAGCTCTAATACTTCTTCTACGGATGATGTATCAAAATAATTTTTCTTTTCATCATAATTCGTCGGTGTTGAGATAATAACATAATCTGCATTTTCATATGCATGCACACCATCGCACGTCGCAGTCAGATCAAGTTTTGCATTTGCAAGATAATCCTCAATCTCACGATCCACAAGCGGTGATCTGCGCTGATTGATCATCTCCACCTTTTCTTTTATAATATCTACTGCAGTCACCTCATGATGCTGCGCCAATAAAATCGCATTTGATAAACCAACATATCCTGTTCCCGCGATTGCAATTTTCATCGTATTTCTCCTGCCTTTCCATTTAAAAGTCAAAAATACTCCATATTGTTTTATAGTACCATTTTCTGTAATATCATGCAAGTTTGAGATTTTAACCAATCTGTACAATTTACAACAGCACATTTTTTTGCTAATGTAGAAAGAAAAAACAATCTTGGAATGGAGCATTTATGAAAAAAAGAATATACTTAAGTACACTGCTTTTAATCTTATTTACCCTGCTGATCGGTCTTGCTGCATGGTTTTCCTACCAGAAAGGCCGTATGGACTCCACCGGACACATACCTGATCCCGATACCGAATATCTTATCACACAATATGCAGATGCAACCGGCGTTCAGGGTACCTTTTATACGATCACAAATGATAACACCTTAATCATCATCGATGGAGGCTGGGCAGGCAATGCCGACGCTGTCCGGAAAGTGATCGCAGAACATAACAACACCGTGGACGCATGGATCATTTCCCATCCACACCAGGATCATGCCGGTGCATTTAATGTCATTTATTCCAATCCGGGGGATATTACCATAAAAGCTATTTACGACAATGGTTTTGATTATGATTTTATCGAAGCTGCCGGTGAACCCTATGATGATATCACAGTCATGGAGACGTTCCATGCCCTGACAAAAGATGCCGGCAATGTCACTCATTTAAAACGCGGCGATAATATCGCACTTGCCGGTGATCTGACTCTCTCTGTTTTTAATGCATGGGATGACTCCGTAATTTCCAATATAGGAGATGAAAAAGACTACCAGAACAATGCTTCTTTGCTTTTTAAGATCAGCGGTACGACAAACAGCATGTTATTCTGTTCTGATATCAAATACGATATGAATGACTATCTTCTAAGTACTTACCGGGATGACATTTCCTGTGATTATATCCAGACCGGTCATCATGGAAACTGGTCATTCTCGGATGAATTTTATGAGGCAGCAGGTGCAGCCTGCGCTTTTATCGATGCACCGTCCTCCATCACGGAAAATCCTGATTTTCCTGCCAGTTCCCTAAAGGCTTTTCTGCAGAAAAAAGGAACGGTATTTGATTTTTCTACCGCTCCTAATTCTGTTACTTTGAGATAGCCTGATAAGATCTCCCGGATTTCGTCCGATCATATTTTTTCGATGTAAATTGTTATCAAACGTCGATTTCAGTTGTAGTGATATTGTTGTAAAAGATAAGAGGTGTTTCACCTCTTTCTTTTTATATTATGAATCTTCTACTGGAAATAATAACTTCCACTTGATGTTACATTCTTTGTTCCACGGTTCTGCACAAACACACGGTATTTTCCGGTTTCAGAAATAGAAAACGTATGACCCAATCCACCTTTTCCTTCCACATAACGCACATTATTGTGGGGATCCATGATACCAATCCAGCAGGTCTGTGTACTCGGTATTATGGAAGCAGAAAGCACTATCTTCTGTCCACTCGTTACCTTAAATTTACCAGAGCAGTAACGCGTTCCTGGTTCTACCGTCCAGTTAAAAGTCGCCATTTCACCGGAACTGAGTATAGGTGCTACCGGACTGAGATCCGGTTTTGCATATTTGATACGGGAATAGTCGTTATTCTCAGATGCCGGAACAAATACCTCTTTTAATTCCGGTGTCTCAGATAACTCACCCTGTGTTCCTTCTGCCTCCTGATACAATTCGTCATGCACACCCGCTACTCCGTAACTTGCTGCATAAGTCGTAGTTATTGATGTTACCACAAACAAAAATGATAATGCAAATGCTGATATTTTTGCCCCTCTTCTGGCTTTCACATATTTTTTCATATACTCTATTCTCCTTTCCAAACTCTGTTGGCTCTCATATAGGGTAGAAAAAATATAATCCGGCTTTGAATCCTCCGGCATACGTTCCATCAGATCTACGATCACTTCAAAATAACGTTTGGGCGTTGTCACATCACGCAATGCACAGACTGCCGATACATCACAGGCACACTCACTCCACTCATTGATCCATGACAGAATATGTTTTGCCCCGGAGGTCATATGCTGCATCGCACCGATATAAATGCTGCAAATTTTAAAGAAAGGGTCATTATGCTTACAATGTACCAATTCATGACAAAAGATCACCGTCAGTTCTTCTTTACTGTAGTGATCCTTCGGTAATAAGATATTGTATTGGAATACTCCTGTCACCATTGGACTCTGAATGGAATTACTATAGTAAAGTCCTATCTTCCGATGGATATGGAGCATATTTTTTACTTTCGAAAACTCTGCTAAAACCTGCTCATCTGCCACAGGTATCCTATATCTGCAGAGTCTTTTCCAGCGGATAAATTCAATCACGCCATCTGCGACATTTTTGATCAGGAATATCAGCCAGATGATCCCGGCTATTCCAAACACGAGATCCATGTCTCCTGCCATCTCAAAATTAGGTTTCCATATGCTATCTGCCCGCAGATATCCCCGCCATGTCAGTCTGACGATCAGATATCCAAACGGAACTATATACATCATGCATACAAACCGTAATGTCACATATATCAATCTGGGGTCCAGTTTCAGTAATAATGGCTGAAATAACTTCCAGAACCCCAGACTGACCGTACCTGTAAAACAGGCGATCAGGATAATCAAAAATATCTGACTAATTAAGTTCATCTAATTTTTTCTTGAGTACCTGAATCTCTTCCTTAGTAAGTGCATCTTCGCAAAGGTGGCATGCAAATGCAGCCATATCTCCCTTATCAAAGTATCTTGCGTTCTCCTGTACGGTTGCTTTCCAGAAATCTTCTTTGCTTACTGCAGGCTGATAGAATGAATATCTTCCCTTGCGGTAAACTGTTAAAAATGATTTCTTAACCAGTCTTGCCAGAAAAGTAGAAACCGTCTGTGGCTTCCAGCTTTTTCCGTTCTCCTGATTTACTCTGTTCATGATATCCTGTAATGCCAGATCCTCAGTGGAATCCCAGATAACTTTCATGACAAGTCTTTCGCATGCTGAAATATCGTTCGTATCCATGAACCAATCTCCTTTCTTCTCGCGCAGTGATTACTACGTCCGTAAACAACATATCATCTTTTTATGCCGTTTTCAATATTTTTTTTATTTTTTTATGTTTTTCCTGATACCAGAGATTCTGTTTATAAATCCCCTGTTTTTCAAAGAAAGACGTATATACATTTTTAATTATAAAACATTTTTAGCCAAAATGCTACATTTATCTTTTTTATTCAGATAATCTTCATACTTTTAGTTACTGTTCACTCGTACCTCGTTCCAGTAACGGATTTTGCCGATGCTTCGCATTCCAAATCGGCAAAATCTGCTGCCCCCACTGTATCATACGGCATTTTCAGTTCAGAAAATGCCTGCCTGTGAACAGTAACTACTTTTAGCCTAGAACCTGCTCATCATCACAGGTAACACCGAGACTTACTTCGATCAGACGCAGATCCGAACCGAGAGCCTTGATGGAATGTTTCTTTCCGGATGCAATGCTTACCGTAGAACCTGCAAGCAGATCTACCTCTGTTCCCTCGAGAATAAGTTTTCCCATACCGGAAATAACGGTGATCGTCTCTGTATGTCTCGCATGTGTATGATATGGCATCGTCTTTCCTGCCAGGATCTTAATACGTTTTGTTACACTGTGTATTCCATCCTCGTCGTTGTTATCGATCGTCTTGATCGTACCCCAGCGGCGTTCCTCAAATCTGGATTCATCCGGGATATTTTCAAGGCAGTCTTTGATATAGGAGCTCTGATGTTTATCTGCCACTAAAATACCATCATGTGAGGCAACGATCACCATATTTTTCGCACCCATGACTACCATCGGAACACCGAGCACATTGATGGCATGGCTGTTTTCACAGGTCTTGTCCCAGGTCACATCTCCAATACTCTGCTCGTTCATCTCCTCAGTCAGGGTATTCCATGTTCCAAGATCTTTCCAGATCCCATCGTATTGAACCGCAACAATGTTTTTCCAGTGTTCTAACACTTCATAGTCAAAACTCTGTTTCGGCAGTTTTTCGTAATCGGTAACCATCTCATCATAGTTTGTCGTAACACCGTATTTTTCCAGCCACTGTGCAGCCATATTTAATTTGAAACAGAACACACCACAATTCCAGAGTGCACCCATGTCCACAAGTTCCTGTGCAGTTGCTTCATCCGGTTTTTCGCGGAATCCTTTTACCGCAAACGGCTCAGACTCATTTTTTTCAGGAACGATATATCCATATTTGGTAGATGGATATGTCGGTACTCCGCCAAGCAGTCCGATCACACCATCCTGTTTTTCGATATACTCACCTAAAGATTTGATCTTATAAAAAAACTCTACCGTGGTGTACGGATCTACCGGAAGAAATGCGACCACATCATCCGGTTTTGCCCCCTTGTTTGATAGCAGATATGCACAGGACAACATGACAGCCGGGAATGTGTTCCGGCGCATCGGCTCAACAGCAACTTCTGCCTGTCCGTCCAACTGGCTTTCAATGAGTTCCACCTGGGAATCACTGGCACACACGATCGTATTCTCAGAAAGTGATGCCGCCTTAAGCTGCCCGAACACCCGCTGTAACATGGAACATTTTTCCGTACTAGCCGAATGTTCTGCTTCATCCGGGTTCATTAACTTAATATACTGCTTGGAACACAGATCGTTTGATAACGGCCAGAGACGTTTTCCGGAACCGCCTGATAATAAAACAATATACATGTTATTCTCCATTCTTGCGCTGTCTTTCAATAAAAACAACGTTTTTATTTGCATCTCAAGTTTGTGCGTAAGCGCAAATCTTGCATGTGAAAAATCTTATTTTTCACATTGCTCTCTTAGCGTTCTGCACGCATTGGATTGTGCAGGAAATCGTCATAAGTCAGACGGATTCCTTCCTCTAACTCTGTTTTATACTTCCATCCGAGTCCTTCTAATTTGCTTACATCAAGAAGTTTTCTCGGTGTTCCATCCGGTTTTGTAGTATCCCATTTGATCTCACCCTCAAATCCGACTACTTTCGCTACCAGTTCTGTCAGTTCTTTGATGGTCAGCTCTTTGCCGGTACCAAGGTTTACAGTCTCATTTCCACTGTAATGGTTCATCAGATATACACAGGCATCTGCAAGATCATCTACATAAAGAAACTCACGAAGCGGTGTACCGGTTCCCCAGCAGGTTACTTCTTTTAATCCTGCCTCTTTTGCCTCATGGAAACGGCGGATCAATGCCGGCAGCACATGGCTGTGCTGTGGATGATAGTTATCGTTTGGTCCGTAAAGGTTTGTCGGCATTACGGAAATATAATCGGTTCCGTACTGACGGTTTAAAAATTCACAGTATTTCAGGCCACTGATCTTAGCAAGTGCATATGCCTCATTTGTTTTCTCCAGTTCACTTGTCAGAAGGCAGCTCTCTTTCATCGGCTGTGGTGCCATACGCGGATAAATGCAGGAAGAACCTAAAAACATCAGTTTTTTGCATCCATTTTTCCATGCCTCATGGATCACATTCATCTCAAGAACCATATTGTCATACATAAAATCAGCAAGTGCTTCGCTGTTTGCCATTATACCGCCTACTTTTGCGGCTGCAAGGAATACATAATCCGGTTTTTCCTCTGCAAAGAATGCCTCAACAGCATCCTGACGGCAGAGATCTAACTCTTTATGTGTTCTTGTGATAATATTTGTATATCCTTCTTTTTCAAGCTGACGGACAATTGCGGAACCTACCATTCCTCTGTGTCCGGCAACATATATTTTTGCATCTTTTTCCATGATCTTTTCTCCATTCCTGCCTGTTTCTCAAGGCATAACAAGTTTGAGCGCAAGCACAGACTTGTGTGTGAAAAATTTTATTTTTCACACTTTTCTCCAAATATATTATTTCTCGTTTTTTACAAGCTCCATGTCATGAGCTACCATGATCTTTACAAGTTCCTCAAAAGTAGTCTTTGTCGGATTCCAGCCAAGCTCTGTTTTTGCTTTTGTCGGATCTCCCCAGAGATTTACAACATCGGTCGGACGATAGAACTCCGGTGATACTTTGATAACTGTTTTTCCGGTTGCTTTGTCGATTCCGACTTCATCCATTCCTTCACCCTTAAACTCTAATTCAATACCTGCTTCACGGAATGCATGCTCACAGAATTCACGTACAGAGTGTTGCTCGCCGGTTGCAATAACAAAATCTTCCGGTTTCTCATTCTGTAAGATCAGCCACATACACTCAACATAATCTTTTGCATAACCCCAGTCACGCAGGGATGATAAGTTTCCAAGGTAAAGAACATCCTGTTTGCCCTGAGCGATTCTTGCTGCTGCAAGGGAAATCTTTCTTGTTACGAAAGTCTCACCGCGGCGCTCTGACTCATGGTTAAATAAGATACCGTTGCAGCAGAACATATTGTATGCCTCACGGTACTCTTTTACGATCCAGAAACCGTACTGTTTTGCAACTGCATATGGGCTGTATGGGTGGAATGGTGTTGTCTCGCGCTGTGGAACCTCTTCTACTTTTCCGTATAACTCAGATGTGGAAGCCTGATAGATACGGCAGGTCTTCTCTAATCCACAGATTCGTACTGCCTCAAGTACGCGGAGTACTCCGGTTGCGACAACATCTGCTGTATATTCCGGCACATCAAAGCTGACACCAACATGGCTCTGTGCAGCAAGGTTATAAATCTCATCCGGTTTAATGCTTCCGATCAGACGTACCAGACTTAAAGAATCGGAAAGATCTCCATAATGAACGGTAAAGTTCGGATTGCCCTCTAAATGGTCAATACGCTCTCTCTTTTCTACGGAAGAACGGCGTACCATACCATGTACTTCATATCCTTTTTCCAAAAGAAGCTCTGCAAGGTAGCTTCCATCCTGTCCTGTTACACCTGTGATCAATGCTTTTTTACTCATTTCATCTCTCCTTTTATGAATTCTATAATTATTTTGCTAATATCAATTTTTTAAGCCGTTGTATAGATTAATCTAATTTTTTGCATTTTACAATTGAATATATTGGTCTAAAATAGTATTATATTGCTATGAAAAAATTATTTTTTGAAAAATACAAAACCTCCGAAGTTACAAATACGCGAAGCGTCATCAATACTCCCTCTGCATTTACCCGCCAGAACTTCTTTTATATACAGGAAGCCGGCTATTTAAAAAGTCTGAAATCACACTTAAGCCGACGCAGTGAGCTTAATTCCTACCTGTTTTTTGTCGTGCTCTCCGGCAGTGGCGAAGTCACCTATCGGGAACCATTATCCGAGGGTGGTATGATCTCTAGGACTGCCCACACAGGGGACTGTTTTTTTCTCGACTGTTCTGGAGAATACACCCACATAAGTACGGATGAAGACCCCTGGGAACTGCTCTGGATTCATTTCAACGGTCCCCAGGTCAAAGCATATTATACCTATTTCAGGGAGCACCATAACTGGCATTTCCGCTCTGCTCATTTCACAGAACTGATCACCTCGATAGAGAATATCATCCGTTACAACGAAGAACCAACCGATGACACCGATCTTTTGACTGCCCAGCAGATCATTAATATTTTAACGCTCATCTGTACCGAGTCCAATGAAAAAAATGAGCTGCTCTCAGATAAACTCAAAACAATTCTGCACTATCTGGACGATCATTATACGGAAAATATCTCCTTAGACCAGCTCGCAGAACAGTTTTTTATCAGTAAATATTATCTTTCACGGGAATTTAAAAAAGAATTTGGAACGACGATCATCCAGTATGTCCTGGCAAAAAAGATCAATAATGCCAAGGAACTGCTCCGGTACAGCAATTCTTCCATTGAAGAGATTGCGCACCTTTGCGGCATTGATGATGCGAGTTATTTTAATAAGGTGTTCCGGAAGATGGAGGGGTGTACGGCATCCGAATACCGGAAGAGGTGGTGATGGCTCGGACGCGTGGAAACGCCTGGGTAGGATTACAAAAGCCAGGTGGGCGGGAGGGTTTTATAAGAAGGCACGCTTGCGCTGCGTGTCGCTCGCAGCGGTACTAAGCGACCAGAATACGGTCGCTAAGGACCGGCGGCTCCCCAGCACCTTCTTTTAAAACTCTCCCACCCACCTGGCTATATTGTCATGTTTCAACAGGCGTTTCAACGCGACCTATCTCTACCTGATCTTTCGGCGCAGGCGGTTTAATGCGAACAAACTCTATACATTCTTCTGCTGCAGGCTTTTTTTTATGCGGTTCAATAATTCCGAAGCTGCAAGACATCCTAAGACTGCAACTGTGATGCGCAGTGCGTGATACAGTACGAATGGTACTGCTGCGCCGCCCGGTGCAGGGATTGTGATGAATTTTGATGCGATACGCTCAACAACTTCTAAGGCAAATATGTGGAAGGCGAGCAGGAAGATCGTATTTTTTCCGACGTAGGCGATGAATCTGCCTGGGGCAGTGTTTTCAATCAGTTTTCCAAACCAGATGCAGAGCAGTGAGCCCGTAAGTCCTACAATGATAAAGAATGGTACACTGAGCGCTCCGTAGATGCCGTATTCGCGGATGGACATGTTAATACCAGGATCAAGGCAGCTTGTCAGGATGTAGATAGCAAGCACTGCCACGATCAGTGGAATGTTCCATTTCTTTTCGAAAAACTGCGCTCTGCCGAGCAGGGTTCCTGCGATCATGAAGATGGTTCCAACACAGGCAAGATCAATGCTCCACGGAAGAAGTATCGGAATATCAGCAAGTGCCATGGTGATCGCAGTTAAAACGATCAGCGTACCGATCAGGAACTTCTTATCCGCAAGGCAACGGTCGATCACCAGATGATACACAAGACTTGCTGCAAAAAAAGCTGTCAGATACCACATCGCACCATTTGCCACCGTAAACAGGTAAACGTTATCTGTTACAACGGTTGTATCATATAGGCAGTATCTGGAATAAAGTATCCCAAATACAGACTCTTTTGTCTCTGCAAATGTCCTTCCCATTAACGCATAGATTACTAAAAGTACTGCACTGTAACCAAAATATGGTATCAAAAGGCGCTTTGCCTTGTGAGAAATATTTTCTTTATAACTTCTGCCTTCTTTATAAATATATCCCGACACCACAAAAAACAGCGGAATATAATAATTGATCAGAAAGCGGCTCAGTCCGCAGCTATGTGAAATGATGACAAGTAAAAGTCCAAATCCCCTTGCCACATCCAGATATTGATATCGTTTCATTGTTTACTCCTGTATCCAATCCTGTTTGATCAGTGCACGCTCCCACAGATACGGCTGAATCCTGTTCCAGATATCTGCCGCCTGATGAAACGTAGCATTTTTACCTGCAAGAAAATCGGAAAGGTCACTGCGCACTTTTGCGGGATCATCGATCAGGCTGCAGTTTGCAAAGTCTGCCGATGCCACAGTATCTTCAAAAAACTCCCGGTATGGTCCACGCATCCAGTCAAGGATCGGCGCATTAAATCCCAGCTTGGTACGGCGGTAAGCAATCTCTTTTGGCATAAAAGACGCACCTGCATCACGGACGATCGATTTTGAAAAACCGCCATGAAGTTTTGAACGCCAGCCAATGGAAAATGCAAATTCCACGATCCGGTAATCCAGAAACGGCATACGGATCTCAACTCCGGCTGCCATACTGTCCCTGTCATAGTTACGTAAAAGTGTCGGCAGGATCGTCTCATGTGTGGAAACAAATAATGTTTTATTGAGATTATCCAGTTGGTTCCAGTTGGGATGATCCGAATATGCACTCTTTACAGTCTCCCTGCCGAGCAGTTTTTTGGCATGATATTTCAGCATATACTCGCGATAGAGTTTATTTCTCTGCTTTTTAAATGCAGCAGACTGCTGACTCACTCCATCT
The DNA here is from genome assembly GCF_003463035.1 of Roseburia sp. OF03-24. Classification (NCBI taxonomy): domain Bacteria; kingdom Bacillati; phylum Bacillota; class Clostridia; order Lachnospirales; family Lachnospiraceae; genus Roseburia; species Roseburia sp. OF03-24. The sequence continues at coordinate 32,355 of NZ_QSCK01000015.1, forward strand.
TCCGCATCCTGATTTAGATATGCAGTCGTGATCATGTCGATCTCTTCTTTTGTCTTTGCATCCGGGTACGCTTTTAATACGTCAAACCCATATCCCGCAAACAGTTCGTCCGCTGCATGCCCATCAAGGGAAACTGTGGTTCCAAGTTCTCTCTCTTTCTTGTAAAGTTCCATCATCGGCACCTGCGGATTACCCCAGAGTTCCTCGAAACAGTATAGCTGTCGCAAAAACTCACGCTCAGACACTGCGGAATCGATATTCATAAAGGTGTGGCTGATTCCAAGAAAATCCGTAACCTGTTTTGCATATTTTGTCTCATCCTGTGCTGTTCCCGGAAAACATGCCACGTAGGCGTGCTGCCAGTCATTGTTGGTGCGCTCATCTGTCATATTCTTTGAAATATAAGACATCGCACAGATGACAGCAGAGGAGTCAAGACCACCGGAAAGTCCGGTACCAAGTGTCACGTCACTTCTCATACGGATCTTGCAGGCATCTAAAAACAGCTCACGAAACTGCTCTACCTGCTCCTCATAGGAATCCGGTACACAGATCAGATGGTCTAAGGTATTCCAGTAACGCTTCAGGATGATTTTCCCATCTTTTACCCATGCATTGTGCCCCGCCGGGAAACGTTTGATTCCACGGATCAGACACTCCGGCTGTGATTCATAATGGTTGTCCGCAAAATAACGGTCAAACATCGGCTTATTTGCCTCCACTTTCGGAAGTAACGGCAGAATAACTTTCATCTCCGATGCAAATGCAAAACCGCCATCCGGCAGTTCAGCATAAAATAACGGTTTTACCCCGAAACGGTCTCTGGAAATGAAAAGCTGTTTTGTCTGTTTATCCCAGATAGCAAATGTCCACATGCCATTGAAACGGTCCACGCATGCTTCACCCCACTCGCAGAATGAAGCCATGATCACCTCGGAATCACTGGCACTGCGGAATGTATATCCTTTTTTCTGCAATTCGTCCCTGATCTCGATAAAGTTATAGATCTCACCGTTAAATGTCATCCAGTAACGTTCATTGGCATAGGACATCGGCTGACTCCCGGCATTTGAAAGATCTAGGATCGACAGTCTGCGGTGTCCTAATGTCACACCGTCCTCCTGCCACAATCCATAGCCATCTGGTCCACGATGGATCATCGTATTTAAACATTTCATTGCCAGTTCCCGGTCTATCTTTTTATTGACTACACCGTAAATTCCACACATACTACTCTCCATTCCCGTGTGCGAAAAATTCCATTTTTCACACTGATCTCCATTCTTGTATAGTTACAAAAATTGTAACAATTCCATACTTTTATATCTCAAATTTATATTTCACAATTATTTCCGATGAATCAGCCACAGATAACGTGTATTGGTTACCAGATAGCGTTTAAACAGTCTCTTCGGATCCTGCATGAGACGATACAGCCATTCTAAACTTAATTTCTGCATCCAGCCCGGTGCACGCTTAATATTTCCTGCATGATAATCAAATCCGGCTCCAACACCGATCATCACGCCATTGACACGGTCTTTGTGTGCATACATCCACTTTTCCTGTTTCGGAGCACCTAATCCCACCCAGATAATATCTGCTCCGGACGCATTGATCTTATCCACCATTTCTTGATCCTCCTCCTCGGATAATTCACGAAATGGCGGCGATACCATTCCCGCAATCTGCAGATGCGGATATTTTTCCGTCAGTTTTTCTTTTAACAGTGCAAGCGTCTCTTCACTGCTTCCGTAAAAATAATGTTTCAGTCCGTTATCGCGTGCAAATAATGCAAGCATCAGATCCGGTCCTGTCACACGCTCTGCATTCGGGAATCCGTGTTTCCTGCTGTAACCGGAAAGTGGTCCGCCATCCGGCAGGACAAATGCCGCACCTGCCTGTACAGTATGATACTGCGGATCATCGTGCGCCATCACTGTCGTATGCACGTTTCCCACACAGATATACTGCCCTCTCAACTGCTCTATATTCTGCTCGATCAGATTTATGGTCTTTTTCATATCCGTCACAAGGATATCAAGACCTAAAATATTGCATGTCGTAAGTTCCATATTTTCTCCGTCCCTGCACTGTCTTTTCTAAATGACAGCATCTTTGTCAAAAACATTCCCGCATTTACTTGTGCACCGTCTCAAGCGGTATATTACCAATATACGATGGCAGTAAACTGAATGTACTATTATAACTTCCTAAAATCTTTCTGCACTTTGACAACGCAAGCATTTCAATAAATGCCTCCTCAATTCCCTCTTTCGAATCACGGTCGATCACATCCGACTGTGGGAAAATCAGTTTTGCGTCCGGCAGTAATTCTTTTAACTCCCTGCGCACTTCTTTATCATCGGTTGCTACAAAAAAGCTGGTGTCTGCTGCTGTTTCCAGTTCTTTTTTCATTCGTTCGGCAAAGAGTGCCAGCGGACTGTTTGCGATCGCCTCCGTATGATCGGTTCTTCTGACATGTACCCCCACACATTGCCCGGTCAGTTCCCGGAACAGATATGCACCCTTTTCTTCAATATTTTTACTTGGTTTTACAAAGGAATAACTCTCTGCTGTAACTTCGCAGATCGGTCCAAATGCCTTTAAATAAATAACCGGAGTCTGTTCGATCAGGCGGAATAATCCCTCATATCCTTCCCGCTCTTTGATTTTTTCCACCTCATCACACTCCAGAAAACGGTCTGCCGAATTTCTCCATTTCTTTTTGGCACGGTCTCCAAGTATCTGTGCTACCGGCTCTTTTTTGAGACCATTCTCACTGATCTCAACGACTTCAAACGGCAGATCAAATAATTCCTGAAAACGGATATTGCATCCGACTTCACGTTTCCACATCACGACCAGTTTACGGTCTAATTTCTTTGCCACTGCATAGGCAGATCCTAAACCAAGCAGCCTGTTTCCAAGCCCTGCACACGGTTCTATAATTATCATCGGTTCACTACTCATACGCTTTCCTTTTCTTTCCTTGTCACACTTCCGCCCTCTACCTGATATACCATATCACAGTTTTTAATGGTAGACAGACGGTGTGCAATGATAAGCATTGTCATTTTTCCCTGCAGGCTGTCGATTGCTTCCATGACAGCAGCCTCTGTTTCCGTATCCAATGCGGAAGTTGCCTCGTCAAGGACAAGCACTTCCGGTCTGCGGTAAAGTGCCCGCGCAATACCGATACGCTGACGCTGTCCACCTGATAAGCGGACACCTGCTTCTCCGATCATTGTATCAAGTCCTTCATCCAGTGACTTCACAAATTCATCCAGCTGCGCCTGTTTTAAGGCTTCCCAGATATCTGCATCATCAATGCCTTCTGTCCTTCCAAATGCAATATTGTTGCGGATCGTATCGTCTAACATATAGATTGTCTGCGGAATATAACCGATCTTGTCATGCCATCCACGATAAGATTCTTTGATATCCATGCCATCTACCGTGATCTTTCCTGCCTGTGGTTTTAAAACTCCAAGGATCAGATCGACCATCGTGGTCTTTCCTGCACCGGATGGTCCAATAAATGCAACGGACTTGTTCTTTGGGATTGTCACATTTACATGGGATAATACAGCATCCTCCGTGTCCGGGTAATGGAAGGTCATGTCTTCGACTTTGATTTCTTTGTCCAAGGTTACTTTTTTGTAGTTTTCTTCTTTTTCTGTCTGGATCTCCATGTCACGGATCGCTGCGTACTCCTCGCCGATCTTGTGGATCACGACACCATTATGGATGATCGATCCTAAATATTCTGACATTTTATTTGCCGAAGGAAGCAGGGCAAATGCTGCCGCTGCAAACACCGCAAGTGTTCCGACAAACTGCTCCGGGCTTGTGGAAGTTGCATTGATACGGACAACGATCGCTGCCATCAGTCCTGTGATGCAGAGTGCTTCCATGATCGGCTTTGGAATGGAACTTAAGAAAGAGTTCTGTTTGATCACATACGTATAAAGACCGTTCTGCTTTACAAATTCCCCTTCAAAATATGCCTCACGGTTTGCAATCTTGATCTCTTTGATGCCACCAAACGCCTGCTGCATGCACTGTAAGATATTGGCATTGTATTTTCTTCTATCATCACCGAAACGCGCTAAGGTACGGCGCAGTTTTTTCATAAAGATAAACACCATAATAACCATTGCAAATGCAACACCTAAAGTAAGCAGGGCATCTTTTACCAGTAGATATCCGACTAAGATCAGGCTGACACAGAGCTCTGACATAAGCTGAAGCATATTTAATACCGCCGCATAAAACATTTCCGGATCTGTATTGATATCACGCATCAGCTCTGCACTGTTATGATTCAGAAAAAATGTATAATCCCTGCTGATATAATATTTCATCATACGATCCTGCATCTCGCGCTTTCCATAATAGGAAAAACAATACAGCATATTATTGATGAAAATAATAAATGCATTTTTGGCAATATACACAATAATGATCAGCACACATAAAAATGTGATCAGCTGATTTGTATTCTGCATATGAAATCCATCATAAACAGAACGTATGATATCATTTTTTAATAACTGTTCCGGATTCATTACCGCTGTGATAAACGGGGATAACACAGAAACACCAAGCAGGCTGACGCCGGAATTGATCAGTATCAGAAACATCATTCCGACAAGTTTCCGCTTCTGTTTTCCGTCAAAAACTTTTAATACACTTTTTACCAAATCTTTCATTCTTTTGCCTTTCTTATTTTAAAATTATCCAGTTTTTCTGACACATCCGCTCACTTAAAAGATCATCCGGCATAATGACCGTCTTATCCGGATTCTGATTCAGATAAGCTGCCCATGTCGAAAATGTACTGTTTGACAATATCTGGTTCTGGCATGCTGCCATCAGGAAAAATTCGTCCACGTCAGAAAATTTTCCAAGCTGCGTGACAAACTCCAGCCTGTTTTCCATCTGACACACTTCATTTTTCAGCTGATCCCCGCCTGCTTCCTGTTTCTGACTTTCTAATATGGAAGCAAGTGCTTCCCTTGCACGCTCCATATCATTGGTAAACACGATATACCGCACACCCGGTTTTTCCTGTTCCATCCGCTCTATGGCATGTTTAAAATAAATACCGGCAGGTCCCATGATATCCCCGCCTCTGACGTGCACGGCGCAGGTCGGCGTCTTTTTGAACGCTTCCTGTAACTTTTTCACTGTCTCACTCTGCTCATAAGCCGGCGTCATCATCGCAGTGATCTCGTCTAAATATTCTTCAAAATAAGCAAGATGCTGCCAATAACCATACAGATATTTATCACGTATAAATTTTTTCTTATATACTCCCGGATCAATATCATTCACATCATAACGGTGGCCACGGTTATGATACACCTCGCGTTCTTTGATCACATGATATTTTAACGCACGTCTTATGTTCTTGTAAATCTTCTGACCTAAATTATGATTTGGAAATGATTCCTTTTTATCATATTTCAGATGAAACTTGTCAAGCTCAAAATCCCGCAGAGTGGAATTATCACATTCCGAAATATCAAGAAGCAGTGAATCGTTCTCCCGCCTTGCCTGGGCATAGCCGCAGGCATAATTAAACAGCTGGTTACCCATGCCGTCTCCAATTTTTACTGCTATCATTTCTCTGTTACCTCATACTTTTCTGTAATATCCGGTGGTTCAACTGCCCATATACTTCAATTTTTCTTTGCATACACTTTATATTCTTCATTTTCAAATACCTGCTGGTAAGAATATTTCTTTACAAATGACAAAACCACGTCCGTCTTTTCCGACGGTTTGTCAAGCGCTGTTTTATTAAAAACCACAAGCGGCATTGTTTTTCCGCCGCTGTCTGACTCTGCCGATGCATCAAGCTGCTGTTTTATCTCTTCTGCCGTGACATAATCTGTCTCGATCCAGCCGCCGCAGCCTGTAATATATGGTGCTCTTCCTGTCAGATAATGTAATATCGGAATTGCACCACAGGCAACCATTTTATCGCTTTCCCCGCCATATGATTTTATAAAGTTCACCACTTCTTCCATTGGCAGGACAATAGCTGTATCATACCTGATGCCACGCAGTTCATCAAGTGTAAACTGCTGCTTTTGTTCTTTATCTCTTACGTATGCCTTTGTCATATATAGACTCTGTGACGCAGTTAATATCACGCACCATATTGTGAATATAATCACAACAATTTTTCTATTGTTCTCTGACTTTCTGATTTTCTCTCCAGCACAGATCAAAATATATGGCAGAATATAAAACGCTTCATTACACAGATGTGTGATTCCCACATTTGAACCGATCGGCATCAGGACTGCAAGCGCACAGGATGCTAGTGTAAGTATTTTAAATTCTTCCGAAGTTTCTTTGTCTCTTAAGATCAGAACTGCACATACATACATCATGGCTTTTATCACTGCAACTGCATTCAGATAATCTCCAAGCACACGGTACAGGATCGATAATCCTGCAATCTGATCTGCACCTAAAACTGCTCCTGCCAGCAAAAGCACTGCCACAGCGATCATACCATATCCAATAACCGGCGCAAGCCTTTTTATTTTTGCTGCTGCCAGATAAATAACATAGATCACGGCAAGTAACAACATTCCACGCACAGTTCCCTTGAAATTGATCACCACCATATTGCCGATCGTATGTCCGTCATTTGAGTTTCCCGCATAGAGAAACATGTCTGCAACCATCTGAAAATAAGTGCTGATCCCACATGTTTTGTACATGAGCACAAGTCCTGCTGCAAGACTGCACAAAACACCTGCCACGCACCATAACACCTGACGTACAAAATATGCCACATCCTTTTTCCGGTAAAGATCATAAAAAAGAACTGCAAATACAGCAAATTGCAATAGGGAAGATATCTTGCAGAAAGAAGCCAGCATAAAAAATGCTGCTGCAAAAAAGAGCATCCATGACTTTTTATCATTGACCGCCCGGATGAGAAAATACAATCCCGTCAGTGCCATAAATGCAACTGCCGTATTATAAATAAAGAAATGAAAATTACATTTTGCAAACACCATAGCAAACGCAAGTGCCGGAAGTATCAATGTATCCCTGCGATATCTTACATAGAGCCGGTAAGACAAGAAGCAAAGATAAAAACAGACTGCTGCCCATGCAGCCTCCATACCGATATATGCCGGTATATGCAGCACTTCAAATAATCTTAACAGACAGCCGCCTAAAATATTCGTCAGAAACAAAGGAAGATAAGTACTGTCCATATCTGTAAAACAAAAACGATACTGATTCAGATTAAAACCGACATCGCTGACATCAATGCTGTAATTCCAGCCCGATAATGGCAACAGCGGGATCAGTGCGATCAAAATGATCCAGCCAAATTTATATGTTCGTTTCATAAAAACCTCATTTCCAAGCTCTTTTCTACTAACTAACCATACTTTTTCAACAGCCTGCAGACTATACTCTGGAATAAAGCATAGCTAACATTACAATACCGTAAACAACACAGAGCGCCATCAGCACCTTATCATGTAAAAGTACCTCAACCGGATCTCCCTCAGAATTGCCCTCAACCGTCAGACTATATTTCATGCAGATTAAGATCACGATCGGTACAGTCCACATTGCATATTTCATTCCTGCATTGGTAATATCCTTACACCATAGAGCATAAAATGTATTGAGCAGGGCAAGACACATATACATGTTCTTGTCGAGGAAATCTCTCGTATAATATTTAAGTACCTTCCTCGTATCCCCGTCTTTTTTCTTCTGCAGTTCGTTTCGTCTCTTTCCAAGGCTGAAATAAAATGCGCCGGAAAGTACAGTCAGATACTGCCATTCAGATACTTCCGTTCCAGTCAGCACTGCACCAAAGAGTACACGGAGCAAAAATCCGGAAGCAAGGATGGTCACATCCAAAAGCGGTACATCCTTAAGTCCCATACTGTATGCCACATTAATAAACAGATATAACAGCACAAGTGTATAACTGCCTGCTGTTGCATCTGATACTGCCAGTAAAACCATTGCCGCGATCAGAATGACTGCCATCAGTATCACAGCATGCACCGGTGTGACTGCGCCGGAAGCGATCGGACGTTTTTTCTTCGTCGGATGCATCCGGTCTTTTTCCGCATCCCTGATATCATTAATAATATAGACAGCGGATGTGACCAGCGAAAATGCGATCATTCCAAGTAATGTTGCCATAAATTTCCGGCGGTCTGTGAGATTGCCGCTGAAGATCAGCGGCATAAAAATCAGTATGTTTTTGATATAATGATGTACTCTCATAAGATATAAATATTTTTTCATCCAATCGTTCCTTAATTCATTTCATAATCAGACAATTTTACAATGATCGTATCGTCGATAACCTGAATGGAGCCATCTGCAGGATAAGCCGGCATTTCTTTCACCGCTTCTCTCTGCATCCAGCTCTGAATCTCCTCATAAGTGCCATAATATGGTGAAAATCCAAGGTAGTCAGACATCAGATACAGCAGTGAATTATACCCTAAATTGGTATCTGCTTTTCCACCAACGATAAACGTATCACCGATCAGGCTTCCCATACTGCCTGTGCTGTCTGAGATCTGTGTTCCAACCACGATCACAGCTTTATCCTGGGAATAATCCTCCACACTGCGTATTTTTGTGATCAATGTCTGTACATAGGAAAAATCATGATATTTCGTATATTCAAGTGCCATATAATTTCCATTTGCATACCAGACAAACACGATTACCAATGCTGCTGTAAGCAGTGCCGATACCCAGCCTGCTATACTCTTAACCGGTGCCTGCAGTTTCAGGTTCCACAAACATGCATCCATCCAGAGCAGGAAAAATATAAAGAAAAATACAACCGGATATGCCATCAGTGTATAACAATAAGAATTCGGTGCCATCACATAGATCAAAAACATTGCTGCCGGAAATACCAATATGCCGCACAGAGCAATTACCTTATTTAAATATTCCTTTTTCTTTAAAACCAGATATGCTCCGATACCAGCTGCAAATAACAGCCACATCACTTTGATCAGACGCTTTATGGTCCGGTTATAGTTAATCCCCATAACATCCGAATATCCCAGATCAAAAAACGAAGTATAACACTGCTTCACTGCATCAATGAGCTGCGTAAACGTGATCTTTCCCATCGTATCGCCACCCTGATAACTCGTAAGCTGTATATGCGTTACTGCAAGTACTGCCTTATTAATAAGAAAATAAACTACAATACCTGCTGCCATCACAACTAAAAATCGGACGACCATAAGAAAAAATTCTTTCCATTGTGTTTTCTCTTTTACGCCGCCAAATCCTGCCTTTAAGATCACTACCATAAGCAGGATACATACAGTATCCGGAAAATATGCCTGATATACACCCAGTGAACAGGCAGCCATTAAAACTGCTGCTATGTCTGCAATGATATTTTTCGGATATTTCACAGTCAGCCACGCAGCAAGCACGCTGAAAAATATACCGATCGCATAATAAAGTGACAGAAACATAAAAAAATACATGGACACAACTGCCGGAAATACCGTCATAAGTCCTCCGATAAGTCCTGCGGTCAGCCTGTTTTTCACCTGAAAGATGGAAACGATCATTCCTGCTGATAATGCAAGGAACAAAAGTGCAAAGATCCCGTTAAAAAGAGGCAGTGAATAAGAACCTCCAAATACCGAATGCATAAACCGTCCCATCCAGTTTAACAGCCATCTTCCCTGTTCTGTGCTAAGTCCGATACCTCCGGGTGTATTTGCAAGTTCATCATAGTTATATAATTTATTGGTGAACTGATACAAATGTGCTGCAAGCCCCGCCACAAACGCAGCATAAAAAGCTGTCTTTACCGCTCCCGAAAGATTCCGGTACCACTCGGTCAGATACTGATCCGGCATTTTCCATTTAATCGTATTCATAACGTTTTCCTCTATCTGTTACTTTCTCAACTTCATTTACTCTTTATTGTATCAAATATATATAGTGAGTGTCAAACAGTAGATTCCTCTGCCTGTTCCATTTTTCTTGACACCGCAGGAAGCATTGTTTATGATGTTTATATCTATGTACTGCAATCAGAAAGGAGTGTTCTTAAGATGGGTACGATCCTCGGAGCCTCTTATTATCAGTTAAAATACTGTCTGCGCAACAAACTGCGGCAGGCAACAGATGACTCAGATTTTCTTTACCGGCATTATGTCGGCAAACCGTTCTATGATACGGATACATTAAATAAATATACGGCAGATCTGATTGGTTCCGGCAAACCGTTTATGATGGGACGTTTTGGTGCTGTCGAACTTTTCAACATGCGTGTGGATGAATTTCACATGGAATCCAAAAAAGAAAAAGCCTGCGAACAGCTTTTTACCTGCGCCGGCTTTTTCCCAAATGATCCTGCACTCCTTCCCCGTTTTAACGATATCATGAAAGATGCCTGCAGGCAGACGGATATCCTAGGTTTGTGGCAGAATGCCTGTGAGGATTATTATATCCGCAGATACTGTAAAGATTTATCTGCAACCTGCCGGCTGATCTCCTTAGAACCATGGCGCAGCAATAATCCATGGTCTGCTGCCCTTGCCGGGAAAAAGGTACTTGTCATTCATCCATTTGAAGAGTCAATTCAAAACCAGTATAAACACTTTGATAAACTCTTTCCTGGTACAGACATTCTGCCTGAATTTGAATTAAAAACTTTAAAAGCAGTGCAGACCGCAGGCAATGCTACAGATGCGCGTTTTGCCACATGGTTTGACGCGCTCGATTATATGTGCAGGGAATGCGAAAAAATCGATTTTGACATCGCCCTGCTCGGCTGTGGAGCTTACGGTTATCCATTAGCTGCCCATATCAAAAAAATGGGAAAACAGGCAATTCATCTCGGTGGATGCCTGCAGATATTGTTTGGTTTAAAAGGAAGACGCTGGGACGAGGAAGAACCGGATATCGTTGCCATGTATAACGATTACTGGCATTATCCGATGGCAAGCGAAGTACCGACCGGAAGCAGCGACGTAGAAGGCGGCACTTACTGGAAAAAAGAATAATAAGGGGGACAATTATTATGAGTAAGATTATTCCTGTTATGGTTCACCATGAAACCGGAGAAAAGGCACAGGCTGCCGGAAAAAAGAACCAGGAATATTTAAAATACTGTATTGCACAGGCAAAAAAATATAATGAAAAAGTTGTTTTGTTAGGCGATGAATACAACAAAGCCTGGTGTGACGACTGGCATAATGCGAATGATTTCATCACTGAAAAATGGACAAAGTTCCACTCTGTTTTTGAAAATCTTTCTACCTATCCGACTGCGTGGGCAGAAGGAATCTTCAAACGTTTCTTCCTTATATTAGAGTATTTAGAGCGCAACTCCTTTGAAGAATGTGTCATCATCGACAGTGATGTTCTGCTTTATTTAAATGTCAGTGAATATGAACCGTTCCGTCACTGCAAGGTAGCTGCCGAGACTCCGCTTTTACAGGATTTTGCAATGCTTGAAGAAGGTAACGGTCTAAAATGGAAAACCTGCGCAGGATTTTCCTATTTTACCACGGAAGGTCTTCGTGAATTTACGGATTTCTGTATCGATATGTATGCAAATCATAAAGATATCCTGATGAAAAAATGGGATGTCCACCGCAAATTCGGCATGTACGGTGGTGTCGGCGAGATGGCATTGCTGCACCTTTGGGTTTCATCTCTTCCGGAAGGCGAATATTTAAACCTGTTACAAGACGATGCGAACCACAGCGTATTTGATAATTCTGTCGGCGAATCTTCCGGCTACTTAGAACACCAGTATGAATATATCAAACGCTTAAGTGTGAAAAATCTTCACTGGGAAAACGGCAGACCTTATTGTTATACGATCGACGGACACGAAAAAACCTGGTTTTTGAATCTTCACTTTGTTGATATCACAAAAATCTTCATGGAAGGAATCTATGAAAACCAGTCTTATTCCGCACATGCCAAGTTTGTGACCTATATGTTAAAATGCCGCGGCAGACTTGCGGATATCAAACACGGCAATACAAAGTGGCAGCAGAAACTAAAGATCAGACGCAGCCAGAAAGCATGATCTTTGTATAGATCTGTAATACTCTGCTGCAAAAAATGCACAGAACACCATACAAAACATAATCTGTGCAAAAATTTCTAATGCCCCGCAGCACGGGCAGAAATGGAGACATCATGTCCAAAGAACGTTCTTCGAATTTTGAATTATTACGTTTATTATGCATCTTTGGTATCCTGATGATGCACACTTTCGGAGGTATTGATACATCTGTATCACTGCTTAACACAGAGATCCATGTACTGGTCAATTCCATTTTTAACATGGGAGTTACCTGTTTTATATTAATTTCCGGTTATTTTGGTATCCGTTTTGATTTCAAAAAACTGATCCGGCTTGATCTCATGATCATCTTTTTTACGGTATTTGGTACGATCGCCGTCGGCAATTTTGGCATAAAATCACTGATTAAATCCTGTATTCCTGTAATTTCAAGATATTACTGGTTTATCAGCTGCTACTTTTTCCTCTGCTTTTTAACACCGTTTTTAAACCAGATCCCGGAAAAACTATCAAAGGAAAACTTTAGGAAGCTGCTTGCCATATTGCTGCTTCTTTTCTCTGTGATCCCTACTTTCGGATTTTTTGAGATCATGCAGGACGGTGGAAAAGGGTTAGTTCACATGGTTATGATCTATCTGCTCGGACGTTACCTTTCACTCTATCATAACCGCAGCCACAATGTTCATCGCCTTCTTTCAGGGCTGCTTCTTAGCATTGGCTTTATTTTCCTTGCGGACAGTTCGCTGACGTTTCTTCGTGGAAAACTCTATACGACCTTCTGCCGTGACTGCTCGATCTTCATTATATTCGGTTCTGTCATGGTATTGCTGCTGTTTCGGGAGATTCATTTTCACAGCCGTTTTATCAACCGTGCTGCAGGAAATGTACTTGCCATTTATGTGTTAGACGGAACGGTACAGACATTTCTGCTGAAATGGATCGATCTTAAACCTTATGCAGGATCATGGTTTTTAGTATTCCCTGCGATTGGTTATGTGCTTGCGATCATGGTAATTGCATGTCTGCTCAATGAAGTACGTAAAGCGACGATCGGACGTTTAGAGCCATGGATCGTGGATGTGGTCAACCGCATGGTAATGTGGGGTGCAAATGTGGTAAGAACTGTAGCAGAAAAGTTAATGGCGTATTTTCTTGCCTGATGATGTTCACTTAAAAGACAAAAAGAGGTGTTCCGGAATTTCCCGGCACACCTCTTTTTTCCAAAATCCTGCTAATTACATTTCCTACAATAATTTCCGGAATACCGGCAATTTCTTCAAAACCAGCGTAACTGCCACTTCGATCAGAAAAGCAATCAGGATCTCAATGATGTACGCCGGCAGCATTCCGATCACAGGGGTTAATGTATTTGCAATGATATCCAGTCTTCCCCCTGTTCCGATAAATCCACCTAAAAGATAACATCCGAATACACAGCTTCCGACACATCCCAGAACTTTTTTCGTGTGCTCAGACAGACGTTCTTCCTGAAAGAGAAGTTTTGCATTTAAGAAGATCACAATGACCGGGACAGACAGCCATGTGCCAAGATATGCTTCCTGATAATTTCCAACGGAAAGGTAATCTTTATATACCATCATCTGCGTAAGAACTGCCGCAGCGATCACAGCCAGGTTTCTTCCTATATTCTGCGGCGTCACAAATTTTTTCTCACTGAAATACTGATCTAACCCATATCCGATCAGCGGATAAAAAATAACATACTGGAACAGTCCGCCGAAATTATAGTATCCGCAGAGTCCATATCCCCACAATACCCACGCTGTAGGTTTCAGGCAATCAAGCAATAACTGCAGAATGATCAGATACCAGAAGGTATTTTTTGTCATATTCTGTGCCAGCGGACGTAATATCGGTAAAATAGTGAGCACGCCAAGATAACTGTATAAAAACCAGTATGGCAGATAAACAAGATCTGATGGCAGGGATAAAAGGAAAGAAAACGGTGTAAACGGACGCTCTCCTTTTAATACCAGTTTCAGATAATATAAAAATGAAAACAGCACGATTACGAAAATCATGCGAAGAATCCTTTTTTGGAATAAGTCTTTTCCACTCTCATTTTTTCCGAGCAGAAGTGCACCGGATACCATGAAAAACAGTGGTACCGCACCTTTGCATATCATGGAAAGGAAAAACGATATTGCATATTCGACGCCACTTTGAACAGAAAATGACATAAATGCTGCAGAATGATTGTACATGACCATCAGGATCGCAGCAATGCGGATGGCTTCAAGGTAATATTTCTTTTTCATAACTAACTTTTCTCCTTTGTGTATAATGGAATAAACAAAACACTTACATATCCTTATCCGCCTTCCCGGTTGCTTCAATCCTGTGCTTTGATGAAGCTGTATCTATCGCTTTGCTTAAGTAATAGCCCTCCCACAGTTTCGGGGCAACGGTAAGTGCTGCCTCTTTCACTTTTTCATAATCTGCTTCACGGAGTACCTGATCCAGATCGCTGAGACGGTCAATAACGATACCGCAGGCATGCTCTTTTACAAAATATGCCATTCCTGACTGACTCCATACGATAACAGGAAGACCTGACGCAAGGTAAAGTGCACATTTGTGTGAATTGTTGTATCGAAGGTATTCACCCAGGCCGCCTTCGATCTCATCTTTTCCGCTGCCATCCCAGACTAATCCATAATCCATCTCTGCAACTGCGAACGGTATCTCATCGGAAGACAATATTCCGTGATAATAACACCCATCTGCCAGCGTTTTTTCACGCTCCGGATCAAGTTTTCCCCATAATTCCATTCTGACATCAGAAGGTATCTCCATGACAGATAAAAATTCTGATTTGTTTAAATTGCCGGCAAATGCAATTTTTACTTCATTTTCTTTTTTGTGTGCATGCGATATTTCACGGATTTTAGCGATCTGTGTCTCATTCATCCGGTAATCCCAGATTCCGACCGGTATCATGTCCGAAGAAATACCGTTTTTCTTTAACATGGAAACAGTATTGACATTCGGTGCAAGAATTTTATCCGCTGCTGCAAGCGCCCTTACCTCACCGGGATCTCCATCGGTCTGTCCGTCATAGCGGAATGCATTCAGATCGTTGACAAAACAGATGATCCGGTATTTTTTTACACGCTGCAGGCTTTTTAACAGACGGATTTTTAAATGATTCTCCGGAATCGAATAAAATACATTGTCGTTTTTGTTCACGTGAAACAGTAAAAACAAAACCAGATATGGCAGATCTAACAGCTTTAAATATTTACTGCAGTGTTTTGGTACGCTCCAGATAATCTTTGCATTTTTATCTGCAAGCACAGAAAACACATCCCGCATTGCTTTGCCTGCTGCATCAAATGTCTCATCCTGTCTTTGATTTAACACATAAATATTATTTTTCATGTTTTTCCTCCACTATGCCCGGATATAATAACATTCCGCACAGAAGTAAAAATATATTCATAAATCCATTTAACACAAACTGCTCTAACACGCCATACAATGCTAAAGTTCCTATCATTACAAGTTCTTTATAACACTCCATCCGGTACAGTCTTATCATAGTTTTAAAGATGATCACAAAGAACAGTACCGCCACAAGAATACCTGCGTAAAATGTCACATTCATATAGCTGTTGTCGATCAGTCCATGATAACTCGTATAAAAAACTGCCTGCGTACGTGGAAACAGAGACAATCCCTGATCTTTATAATAAGTATTCATGATATAAACTCTTCCCGAAACGAGATGATTGATCTTATAAAGCAATGCATTATTTCCATCATAAAAAAGTGTTGTAAGCAGGGAAAATGCTGCACCGACCGACACCGAGCACACCAGTACAGACTTTATTTTTTTATTTTTTACAATCTTTTCAAATAAGATCAGCCCCCAGCAGAAAAAGAATACAAGCACACCCGTCCTGCAAAATGTCATCTTGTAAAAAACAAGTGCGATCAGCGAAGTCACAGCAAACCACAGTATATTTAATCTTTCATAATTATAATACAATACCAGAAGTAACGCCAAAAATATCGTCAGAAACGCTGTATTCGGTTCCCCCATTGCAAATCCGTAAACATGCTGTTCCACATAGCCCGAATCAAGTTTAGTCTGTTCTCCGATATTAAAAATTCCAATCAAAGAACCTCCCACCAGTATCACTGCTGCCACACAACGGATCCACACTGCGATCTGTGCAATCACAGAAAAACGACAGTTCTTCATCGCTGCCACCGTCATGATCGACAACAGCCACATGTTCTGTCTTGTGATCACGGAAAGCATCACTCCGATTCCCATCATACCTGCGATCCAGAATACTTCCCGCATGGTATATGTCGTAAATATCATTTTGATGCCCCAGAACAAGATCGCTGTATAAAAAAAATATTTATAGATATTGTCACCATGATCGTAGGAAAATGCTTTCATCAGTACGTTGATTGCAAAATAGGCATAAAAAGAGACAACTCCGATTTTTTTTACGTCAGCATTTTTTAAAAATGTTCTTACCGTATTCATTTGCTATCCCTCTATATTCCTCTCTTTTTGCCAGACACACATATTCCTGCATAAATTGCCACCTCTATTAGGATTCCGAAAAATATCCCCGCTACTGCTGCTTTTGCAATTTCCTGTTTAAATTCCTGTATAGTAGGCGCATAAGCAAGATATCTCTGCTGAACATCTGCCACATATGGCGCATCTAATACATGTACTCCGTTTTTACCAATACTCTCCTGTACCGTATCTTCTATTGCCTCTAACAGATATCCGGCAAATTCCAGGGCATCACTTTCATTTTCCAATGAAAATGTTCCATAGGTTCTTGGGTATTTCACATGCACTGTAATCACAGCCGAAGAAGTATTCTGCTCTAAATCAAACATATCCTGATATGCCAGATATTCCATATCATATCCGCTTAACTGTTTCATCTTCTCATAGGTACTGCGGCTGCCTGCCACTGTGATCACGGTTCCAACACGCTCTGCAGCACTCTCTGTGCTGTATTCCTCCACAAATAAAGATGCCATAACACGGTAATCATCCTCATAATTTTTTTCAGAAATATAAGAACGGTTTGAATAATATTTATATCCACCCAAAAGCATTGCTCCTGCCAGTGCTCCAACAAGCATCAGCCACCATACTTTAAGGTTTCCCTTCAGTATCTCCCATACCGTATATTCTCTGTCCGTCTCAAATGTACTTTTATCCACTACAGCTTCTCCGTTTTCTTTCCATTCATTTGCTTCTGCCAAAATTCTGCTTTCTGACTACATATATTTTTCATTTTACCGCAAAACACATGATTTTAAAAGCCTAAAAACAATATAAAAAAATCCGTACTTCATTTCTGAAATACGGATTTTTCAATCTGCTTATTCAATTACAAGATCAAGCCAGTCATCTACCGGAACAAATCCGACATAAGTCTTACCTGTATTGATCTTAATCTCATTACCTGCCGCATCATAATAACGTGTCGGGGAAGTCATTTTCTCTTTTTTCCATGTAACCGGAATTGCTTTTCCGTTGGTCACATAATATCCTCCACCCTGACTGACACAGTCAAAGATCAGATAACCGTGTTCATCATACTGTGTATATCCGCAGCTCTGGATCAGAAGATTCTTAAAGCAAAGCTGTTTGTTGTCATTGCCCGGATCTACATGTGCTTTACCATACTCTGAATAATAATAGAGCTGGTCATCTGCATTGTACTCTAAATAAGAACCGTTATGAGGAAATGGAAGATCTACCAGATTTGCATCAATTGCATCAGACGCTGATGAAAGATCCACCGGATTACTCTCACTTGCGAACTGATAATGTGGACCCTCATAATAGGAGGTATATTCTTTGGACACACCGCTGTTCTCAAAGTTCTTGTCCAGATCGCCCGGTAAGATATATTCGGTATACTCTCTTGATTTACCGTTATCCACACGGGAGAAAGTACCACTAAAATTATCCACACTCGGATCTGCCATATATTCATCAATATAGAAAGGACCTCCGTCATGACAGATAACTGCATTCCACTCAGATGCGATCAGTATATTCGTCGGGCGCACACTCCGGATGCTTCCTAACTGTTTGATATTCTCCCAGTCTTTGACAAGTACCATAAATCTGGTGATCCTGCCGTTTAATGTACTGTTCATCATCTCATAAACAACATCTGCCTGGGATAATCCATAATGTGGCAATGCAATAGACTCATTGTCCACCATGACTGCAATCGGTCTCTGATTTTTAAGACTCTCATCGATCAGTTCGTTTGTCAGCTCGCTGCGATACATCCCCTCTGGAAGCACTTCCTCACTTTCAGTCTCGGTTTCCTCTGTTCCTGCTTCTGTCATGGCAACCTCTGTCGAATCAGCTGCCGTCTCGTCTGTGTTTTTGCTGCCGCATGCTGTAATGGATACTGTCATTGCAAGTGCAGTCAGCATTAAAATCGCTCTTCTCTTCAAACTAAATACCTCTCAAAGTAATTATTTGTGCATTTTGCGCACCGTTTCTGTTATTATACCACCCTTTAAGACTTTTTTACCATCTTATTTTCACGTTTTAAGAAAACCTTAAGGTAAAAAGCTGTAATTCATAAATTACTTCTTTTTCCACTTTGCATACAGTGTCTTATTTCCGCTGCTTCCTTTATTGATGACAGTAACTTTCTTTTTAAATTTCTTATCTAAATACCATCCCTTAAATACATACCCTTTTCTTGTCGGATTTTTCAGTTTGATCGTCGAGGTCTTGTATGTATATGCAGTCGGATTCTTCTTCGCATTTTTTCCACCGTTTAGCTTATAGGTGATCTTATATTTTGTGAGTTTCCACTGTGCGTACAGGGTAATGTTCTTTGTGAGCTTGATCTTCTGTTTATTTTTATAAGACTTTCCTTTTCCGTTCGCCTTGGTCTTCCAGCCCGCAAACGTGTAATATTTTTTTGAAAACTTATTTTTTGAGATCGCGGTGGAAACACCTTTTGCCATGCTCTGCTTGCTCATGCTTCCCTTGCCGCCATTGCTCTTGAATGTGATCTTATAAGTTGTCAGCTTTGCGAGTTTCTTCGATGAAACACTGCTGTCCGCATATTTATTGCAGACTGCAACTGCCTTCACCGTCTTACCAGGGGAAACTGTAAATGCTCCCGTATAACGTGTGCCCTTTGAATATGCCGCATTTGGCTCACTTCCGTCTGTGGTATAATAAATAACTGCCCCAGATGTTTTCGATGTTATTTTTACTTTATAGGAGGTACCGCTTACCGACGCTGAAATAACTGGCTTTGCTACTGTCTGAGTGATTGTGGCAATCGTTCCCGGTGCTGTGGATGTCGCCCCGGAATCGATCGTACATGCCGGCAGGTAACTCTCCCAGATATCTTCTTCCGCATGGAAAACATAGGAACTATAATTTACTGTATCATAATAATTATCGCTTCTTTCAAAATAACCATAGTAAATGGTTCCGTCCGCATCATCCCATGTACAGTCTACATTGTACCAGGAATCGTTAAGGCGCACTTTATTCCACTCGTGATAGTAACTTGTTACTGCTACGGCATCGATTCCTGAGCCATTGCACATCATCTCAAATGCCTGTGAATATCCCGCACATACCGTCAGATCTGTGCAAAATACACTGTAGGCAGACTGGGAATATGCCGTATCCTCATCTTTAAAATTATTATCATATAAGGTCTGGTTATATTCCACTTTATCAATGATCAGATCATGGATCATTTTTACCTTTTTCTCATCTGTTGAACATGCATCGATCTTCTTCTGCCAGGATGAAACCTGACTCTGCACTTTTTTTGTTGCAGCTGCACGTGCGGAACCATTTGCAAATGCAGGATAAACACAGCCTGCAATACCATAAGTTCCACTTTTTAAGTATGCACTCTTTAAGAAATAGTACTGTGGATTTGAATAACGGAAGATCTGATATACCTCCTCCATCTGCGATAATGACAGCGAACTGCTGCCTACTATATCAATATAATAGTAAGTTGTCCCACTGATATTGTATTTTGCTGCATCTGCCTGTGTTGTCATATACTTTAAACAAACTTTATTCAAAGCATCCCAGTATGCCTTTTCCTTACTGCTTAACTGATTATAAAAATAATAACTTCCATATTTTTCCCAGGTACTGTTATAATAAGCAGATGATTTTAAAATATTTTCTGCTTCTTCCTCTTCCGCAGTTTCGCCATCCAGTGTGATTTCACCAACTGCTTCAAACGGCAGAAGACCCGTCGGCATCTCCGAAAGTGTGGCTGATCTTGCTTCATTCTCCCCTGTTGTCTGCACATCCACCGTTTCTTCGGTTTCAGCAATTACTTCGACTGTCTGTGTCTCTGCTGCTTCTTCGGTTTCGGATGTTTCTTCAACCATCTGTGTTTCCGGTATTTCTTTCCCCTCTGTCGTCTGTATTTCTTCCGTTTCAGAGGTTTCTGTTTCGACTGTTACTCCCGGTGTTTCATTCTCAAGCAAAGCCTCGGCAGCACTTTCCTCAGTTTCTTCCTGCGTTACCTCTGCTGCGTAAGCACTCCCCATGTCTGCCGGTGCAAGCACAGTCCCCACAGAGACTAAGGCAGCCATAAACATTGCCAATACTCTTTTTTTCATACCTGACCTCCTGTTTCGTTTATACCTTATTTAACCTTTTCCATATCCTCACGGTTCGTATCCGAAACGATATAGTGCGGTCTTTTTTTGACTTCCAGATATGTCTTTGCGATATACTGTCCCATAATCCCCATACAAAATAACTGTATGCCGCCGATCAGCGTGATAATACATACCGTTGACGCCCAGCCATCCACCGGATCACCAAAGATCAGTTTGCGGATAACGATAAACACAACTGCTATAAATGATACAAATGTCATAAACATTCCAAACCAGGATGCTATGGAAAGCGGAGCCTGTGAAAAATTAATCACACCATCGATCGCATATTTAAATAACTTCCAGAAACTCCATTTTGTTTCTCCGGCAACGCGATTGACATTTTCGTATGGAAGCCAGTATGTCTTAAACCCTATCCACCCGAAAATACCTTTCGAAAAACGGTTATACTCTCCCATCTCAACGATCGCATCAACCATACTGCGTTTCATCAGCCGGAAATCTCTCGCACCATCTACAATGTCTGCATCTGAGATCTTATTGATCAGACTGTAAAATCTTCTTGCAAACCAGCTTCTGATCACCGGCTCTCCTTTTCTTGTTGCACGGCGTGTTGCCACACTGTCATATTCCTGATTCTCCAAAATATCGAGCATCTGCGGCAATAATGCCGGTGGATCCTGCATATCTGCATCCATTACTGCTGCATAATCACCGGTCACATTACAAAATCCGGCATACATTGCAGCTTCCTTGCCAAAATTTCTGGAAAATCCGATATAAGTCACATGATCATCTTCTTTTGCGAACTCTTTCAAAAGCCCCAGTGTACCATCCTTTGATCCATCATTGACAAAAATCATCTCATAATCACAGTCCATGGACTGCATCACTTTTTTTGTTTCCCGATAAAAAATCGGTAACGCTTCCTGCTCATTATAGCACGGAATAATCAATGAAATTTTCATATGTTTCTCTATTCTCCCTTTTCCTCATTCTTATTTTGTTTGATCCATGTTCGTTCGCTGATGATATAACGTGGTCTCGCCTTGACTTCCATATAGATTTTTCCAATATATTCACCCAGCACGCCAAGACAGACGAGCTGTACACCTCCCATAAAACAGATCACACAGATCGTACTTGCCCATCCGGTCACAGTTCTGCCGCAGATCTGTGTAATGACCGCCCACAAAACGCCAATAAAACTTAATACAGATACTCCGATACCAATACCAGAAATAAGACGCAGAGGTTTTACACTTAAACTTGTGATTCCATCAATCGCGAGATTGACCATCTTTGCAAGTGGGTAATGTGATCTGCCCGCAATCCGCGCGTGCCTCTCATAAAAAACACTTGTGCTCTTAAATCCAACCAGAGGGATCATTCCCCGTAAAAACAGATTTACCTCCTTAAATCCGGCAAATTCTTTTAAAACCCTCGCCGAAACCAGGCGGTAATCCGCATGATTGTAAATGGTCTCCACACCCATCCATATTAAAATTTTATAAAATGCCTGTGCCGTAAGCCTCTTGAAGAAAGTATCCGTATCGCGCTTACTTCTGACTCCATAAACCACTTCTGCACCATCATAATAAGCATCTACCATTGCTTCCATTGTCGCAATATCATCCTGTCCATCACAGTCAATTGAGATTGTGATGTCAGCGACATCTTTTGCCTCCATCAGTCCCGCAAGAACCGCATTCTGATGTCCCCTGTTGCGGCTCTGGCTTATTCCGATAAAATAAGGATTTTCTCTGGCAAGTTTCTCTATGATCTCCCATGTGCGATCCCTGCTCCCGTCATTCACAAAAAGGATACGGCTCTTTTGACTTATCTTTTCCTTCTTAATCAACAACAATAATTCCTCTAAAAAAAGACCGGAAGTTACCGGTAAAACTTCTTCTTCATTATAGCACGGAATTACAATATATAAGATTGCCTTCATTGACATTCTCCCTTTTTCTCTGCACAGACATACCCTTCGATTCTGCTCCTTACCCGGATATACCTTTTTATTTCCGGAAAACCCACAATTTACTGATCACATAATTCAATATGATTACAATAATCTGTGCCGCTATCTTAACTGCCATACTTCCAAATCCAAGCTCTGTGATAAACACAAAAAGTATCACTTCTTCCACAAGCAGCGTTGCAACACGTCCGCCAAAAAAGTTCATCATCTGTACAAAAAATTCTTTTGCTCCATTCGTCTTTCCATCAAATACCCAGATACGGTTCGTAAAAAAAGCGAATAAAACTGCTAAGATCCAGGAAAAAATGTTGGCAACAAGCTCATTCATTCCAAGTGAAACATTAAAAAAGGCATATGTGATAACACTTATCACAAATGTCAATCCGCCAAAAAATAAATATAATAGCATTTCCTTATGTTTTTTATAAAATGGTTCAAAAATATTTAAAACAGGCAGATGCATCAGCCGGTCAAATATATCCTGTTTCTTTGTATCCATATATTCCTCCGTTCTTTCGTGCAACTCTATCATAACTTTTTAATTATAGAGTATTCATGGTCTGCTGTCAACGAACCTGAATCATTTGCAGGTTCCCGATTTTCTCAGAATTTTCCATCATATTTTTCCTCTCTTTGTAAATAATAGAATTAGGACATACAGTAATTCTTACTTGTAAATCCTAATACCAAACAGTAACTATTCTAAATAGTTACAACAAATAACAGACTAATTTACGGAGGTGAAATCCATGAGTGGATCTAACAATTCTGGTTCTAACACCAGCAAAATGGCTGTACCACAGGCAAAAGAAGCTATGAACCGTTTTAAACAGGAAGTAGCAAGCGAGATCGGTGTGCCGTTAAAAGAAGGTTACAACGGTGACCTTACTTCTGCACAGGCAGGAAGCATCGGCGGCGAGATGGTCAAAAAAATGATCATGAAACAGGAAGAGCAGATGTCAGGCAAGTAAAAAAACAACTTGCCGGAAGTAAAAAAGCCTCCACATCCATGGCGTGATGTGGAGACTTTTTCTATTTATTCACGATGATCTGTTCTGTGCCTGATGCCTGCGATCCGTTATTTTTCATTTGCACGGTACACAAGCCCCTGACGGACATGCTCTACCGTTTCATCATCGGTAAAGTAACGCACGATCTCAAATGCAAATGGAATCGCTGTTCCCATGCCGCGGCTTGTGATGAAGCTGCCGTCTACTACGACCTCGTCCTCGCTGGTTGTCGCACCGGTTAATTTTTCTTCAAATCCAGGATGACAGGTTGCATGCTTTCCTTCTAACAGCCCTGCTGCACCTAATACACTCGGAGCTGCACAGATTGCGGCAACTAACTTTCCTTCATCTGCGAACTTGCGGATCACCGCATTGACAGTTTCATTTTCCAGCAGATGTATAGTTCCCGGCATGCCACCCGGAAGCACGATTCCATCCAAATCCTCATATCCTGTTTCTTCTGCAAGTACATCTGCTAAAAAAGTAACTCCGTGGGAGCTTGTTACTTCTTTTTTCCCGGTGACAGAGATCATAACGATCTCCATTTTTGCACGACGCACAATATCAACTACGGTAAGTCCTTCAATTTCCTCACAGCCGTCTGCCATGAAAATTCCAATTTTACTCATAAATATTGCCTGCCTTTCTTTTATGTACGGTATCACATTCAGCTTAATAATTTAAATAAAGTATAACAAACTGTTTTTTTGTGGTCAATGGCTACCTGTTTTCTGCATGTATGCTCTTATTTATCTATAGTAATTAATTCCTTCAAATTATCTGGAAACTCCTTATGCATATCTTTTAAAAGTTCCTCCTTTTATCTCTGCTGTAACCATTCTGTACTTTTCTTGTGACTTACTTTTTTGTAATACTAATACTATCTTATATTTTTGTTTCATAAACTCATCTATATTTTTAGGAATTACCAATTAATTTAGAGTACTCATATGCAGCTCTATAAATTGCATCCAATAGTTCACTATCAGAAAGTCTTGAATTAACTGTCATTTTTCTCCTACGTAAAAAGGTCCTGCTTACGCAAGACCTTTATCTTTGTTAATACTGCTACTGGTTTATTTAGGTGCGTGCCACCCAATTGAAAGCCTTCCACTTTCATGCGAAATCAACTATTATATTTGTAAATATTTTTCTTTGTCTCTTTGTAACCTCTATCGAAATCTTCTTTTTTCTTACCTGCACAACTGGTATAATAATATACAGCGATGTTGTTTTCCTACATCCCTTTAAAATCATTTCACAAATAACAAAAAGGAGTTCTCTACCATGGAAATCGAACGCAAATATTTAATAAAAACATTACCGGAGCATTTAGAACAGTACCCCTGCAAAGTGATCGAACAGGGTTACTTAAATACCAACCCGGTCGTGCGTATCCGCCGTTCCAATGACGATTATATTCTAACCTACAAAGGCAAAGGAATGATGGTGCGCGAAGAATATAATCTGCCTTTGAATGAGGAAGCATTTCTTCATCTGAAAGAAAAAATTGATGGCAGGCTGATCAAAAAGCGCCGCTATCTGATCCCGCTTGCACCAAAATACACGATCGAACTGGATGTATTTGAAGGAGATTTAGCCCCACTGCTGCTCGCAGAAGTAGAGTTTGAGACTGAAGAAGAAGCAAACAGCTTTACTCCCCCGGAATGGTTTGGGGAAGATGTAACATTCTCCGGCAAATATCATAACAGCCAGTTAAGCAGACTTTCCTGACACTTCGTTATCTGCATTTAAAATGGGTGTGGCAAAACAGCCACACCCATTTTTACTTTTTATATTTTTTTGCTGTCTTTGAGCAGTCTGTACAACGTCGGTGTAAAATGAAACTCCTCCATCATATTTTCCACTTCTGTGAGATAATTTTGTTTTACCGCACGCGGCACAACTTTCTTCTGTACTGCACGGATCAGGATATTCTTTGGCGTATGCGCAAAATCGACAAACTCTAAAAGCTGTGTTTTGTATCCGCATGCCTCTAACAGGTTTGCACGGATCGCATCGGTTGCAAGCGCTGAGAAACGCTCTTTAATGATGCCGTAACGTGTCAGCAGTGAGAACTGGTCTGTCTTTATCTGTCCGTTTAACTCATGCTGGCAGCATGGCACGGAAAAAATCATCTTTGCATTCCACTGCACGGCATTGTAAAGCGCATAATCTGTCGCTGTATCACAGGCATGCAATGTTACGACCATGTCTACCGGAAATGGTGTCTGATAGCCGTTAATATCACCTAATTCAAAATGCAGATTCTGATAGCCGTATTTTTCTGCTGCAAGGTTACAGTTTTTAATAACCTCATCTTTCAGATCAAGTCCAATGATCTGTACATTCATTTTTTTTACTTCTGAAAAATAATAATATAAAATAAATGTCAGATAAGACTTACCACACCCAAAATCAATGATATTTAAATGATCATACGGATAATCCCGCACTCCGTCCTCGATGATCTCAAGGAAACGATTGATCTGACGGAACTTATCATACATAGTACGGACCACTTTTCCATCCGCCGTAAATACTCCCATATCAACTAAAGGCGGGATCACAGTTCCCTCCTCCAACAGATATTTCTTTTTACGGTTATGGGATTCCTGCGCTTTTGCGGCACCCTCTGCCTGCTTTTTACATCGGTAAGTCACCTTTCCCTTTTTCGAGATCAAAAGCATATATTCACTGTTGCCATCCCAGGCATTTAACTGTAAAAATTCACTGCCGACACGCCCTGACAGATAATCTAAAAGTCCATCCGGTTCTATCTTTTCATGAAAAACCTGTTTCTGCGTATAAGCGGCTGCCTGGTAACCGGACGATTTTTTTTCAATCTCGATCTTGCGGTATTTTGCAGCTTTGTCAGAGGGTTTGCTGACGATCACCTTGTAAATCTCCTGCTGCGTGATCTGTTGTAATTTTGATTTTAATTCTTCTGAAACCATGTAATCTCCATTTTTGTACACTAATCCTCAACAAATAGCCGTGTGAAAAACAAACCCGCAGTCTTATTTTCCACACAGATTATCTGAGACGTGTGCTCTCAAAACGCTGTCTGGTACGGATGCACTGTTTGAGCTGCTCATAACGGTCATCGAGATCTCCTTCCGGGATCACAACGTCTAAAACAACTGCCATATTGTTGATCATTTTATCTGTAATGATATCGCGCATGGATATCAGGATATTATACTTTTCCTCAAAGGAATCCGCATCTAAAAACTCCATAAGTTTCGGTTCTACCTGCTCTTCTGTATCAGACGGAACACTTTTATTTTCCTGCGTGCCGGTATCTCCACTCTGATCCTGCACATCCTCTTTCTTCTCCCGCTCCACCAGCTCAAACCGGTATTTCTGCGTAACCTCCGGATATTTTTCGTGATCCACTTCACTGGTAAACATGGAGAGCGGTCTTGCGTACACGCCAAAATCTCCATATAACGCCTGGTAAATGACCAGTTTTTCTCCTGTTTCAGAATGTGTCGCAATCGTTACGATCTGATATAATTTATTTTTAAAATGGCGGTAGATCTCGCCACTTACCGGTATTCTTTCTGCCATACTGTTGCTGTCCTTTCTTTCGCCTTATGCCGTATGTACTTCTGTCAATCCCGCAATTTCGTCCGGCAGCTCAAAACGGTTTAACATCTCCACTCCTTCTGCCACAAAATCGCGTTCAAAACTCAGATTCGCCTGATATCCCATGATCATCAGATCATTGACCTGATCCATCAGGGAACATTCTTCCTCACACTCCCCATGTACCTTTTTCGGCGGTTCCCCTGTTTTTTCATAAAACTGTTCCCGCAGTTCGTCCGTCTGATTTTCATTGACGTTTAAATCTGCACGGCTTAAAATAGTATCTTTCCCGGGATTTGAAACAGGGCTCGCTGCCTGCGTGGACTTTGCCGCATTCGATGCAACCGTGCCATACTTCTGCTGCAGTCTCTGTTTTAATTCCTGCTGTCTTGCAGATAATTCTCTCTGCATCGCATTTGCCGCATCCGCAATAATATCCGGTCTTCCTGCATGACCACCATAAGAAACCTGTGTCTGTGGTACATTTTTTCTTCCTCCGCCAGGCTGATTCGGCACAGCCGCTTTCTTTTGCACTCCTTCTTTTTTCTTTTTATCACTGTAAATCCCTGCTGCAATGCCAATAATTATCACAATCAGACCAAACAAATCATCCATAACTTTTCATGCTCCTCTCCTCTTTAACTTCGTAAAAATGTTATATATACAAAGTTCACTATTCGTATTATAATATTTTAATATACGTTTCTCAACAAAATTTTACTCTTTGGAGGATATATGTTACCAAAAAAATTAAAGCGTCTCTCTGGCATGCAGTTGATCGCACTTGGTTTTCTTCTGCTTATCTTAGGCGGAACATGTCTTTTGATGCTTCCCTGCTCTTCCCGCACCGGTGAAATTACCCCTTTTATCACAGCACTTTTTACAGCAACAAGTGCCACCTGCGTCACCGGTCTTATTTTAGTCGATACCTATACCCACTGGTCCATCTTCGGGCAGCTTGTACTGCTGCTTTTAATTCAGATCGGCGGACTTGGCTTTATTACCATCGGCACTGCCGTCTCTTTAGTTTTGCGCCGGAAGATCGGTTTGAAAGAACGTGGCTGGATCAAGGAAAGTTTTAATGTTCTGGATATCGGCGGCGCAGTGCGCCTGATCAAACGCGTACTAAAAGGTACTGTATTATTCGAAGGCATCGGTGCATTGCTGTTATTTACCCGCTTTTATCCTAAAATGGGATTTTCGAATGGACTTTATTACAGCATTTTCCATTCCATATCAGCCTTTTGTAATGCCGGATTTGATATCATGGGAAAATATAAGCCGTATTCTTCTTTTACTGCCTATTATGACGATCCTGTGGTCAGCTTTACGCTGTGCGCCTTAATCCTGATTGGCGGGATTGGATTTATTGTATGGAGTGACATCATTGATCATAAATGGCATTTTAAGAAATATGCCCTGCAGACCAAAATGGTCTTAAGTTTTTCAGCAGTTCTGGTTTTTGGCGGTGCGCTGCTGTTCTATTTGTTAGAACGCAATAACCTATATGCCGATATGAGCACGAAAGGCATCATCTGCAGTTCTTTTTTCAGCGTGATCACGCCTAGAACTGCCGGTTTTAATACACTTGATATCGGCTCACTCACAGAAGGAGGCAAACTCCTTACCATCATCCTGATGTTTATCGGCGGGGGTTCCGGTTCCACAGCGGGCGGCGTCAAAATGGCAACCATTTTCGTTTTACTGTTACATTTGCGCTCTACCCTCCTTCGGACAACCGGAACTAATATTTTTGGCCGCAGGATCGAAGATGATACGATCACAAAAGCATCCGCCCTGCTTTGTACCTATCTGTTTGCCGGACTTGCCGCAACGCTCGCAATCTGCGGCATGCAGGGTTTCTCTGTCGGTGACACGCTTTTTGAAGTCATATCCGCAATCTGTACTGCGGGAATGACAGCCGGACTGACCAGTCAGCTTAATTTTATTTCACGACTTATTATCATTTTTCTGATGTATATCGGTCGCCTTGGAAGTCTTTCCTTTGCACTTTCTTTTACCGACCATAAAAAACTAACACATATCATGCAGCCGGTAGAACGCATCAACATCGGCTGAGAAAGGAATTTACTTATGAAATCAATTTTAATTATCGGACTCGGACGTTTCGGCACCCATTTATGTCAGGATCTTGCCAGACTTGACAATGAGATTATGATCGTTGACAAAGACGAAGCAAGCTTAGAAGACCTTCTTCCCCTTGTGGTCAGCGCCAAGATTGGCGACTGTACCAACGAAAAAGTCTTAAAAAGTCTTGGTGTCGGAAACTTTGATTACTGTTTTGTCTGTATTGGTGAAAATTTTCAGAGCAGTCTTGAGATTACAAGCCAGTTAAAAGATCTTGGGGCAAAATATGTTGTCAGCAAGGCCAACCGTGATATCCACGCAAAGTTCCTGCTGCGCAACGGTGCGGATGAAGTGATTTATCCAGACCGTGATATTGCAGAAAAAGTCGCGGTTCGTTTTTCTGCAAATCAGGTCTTTGACTATGTGGAACTCGGAAATAATTTTTCCATTTATGAAATTGCCCCTCTGCAAGAGTGGATCGGTCATTCGATCAAAGACGTCAATGTCCGCGTCAAATATAATGCAAATATCATCGGCATCAAAGCTGAAAACGGCACGGAACTGATGCCGAATGCAGAGTATGTGTTCCGTAAAGAAGAACATCTGATGATCATCGGGCATCAGCGGGATATGGAAAAGATTTTGAAGAAATTATAAGTGCATTTCTTTTTCATAAATGTCTGCTGCCTCTTCTAACAGTTTCCGGATTTCAAGATGCTGCGGGCACTGTGCCTCGCATTTTCCACATTTGATGCAGTCTCCGGCTTTACCGCTTCCGTCGATCTGCCAGCGGTAAGACCCCCGTGCCGCATCCGTCACTCCAAACTGTACGCCCATGTTGTAGACTCCAAAAATATCCGGGATACGGATCTTTTTCGGACATCCCTCCACACAGTAACGGCAGTTGGTACAAGGAATCGTTGGAAGTTTTTCGAGTTCTTCCACCACTTTTCCGATTGCCCGCTGCTCTTTATCCGTGAGCGGCTGAAAATCTTTCATATAGGCCGTATTGTCCTGCAACTGCTTTAGATCCGACATTCCGCTTAACACCAAAATTACATTCGACAGTGATGCCGCATACCGGATCGCATAAGATGCATAGGAAGCATTTTCATCCAGCGCACTTAAGATCCTCGCCGGCTCTCCGACCATATTTGCTAACGTACCGCCCTTGACAGGCTCCATCACGATCACAGGTACTCCATGCTTTTCTGCCACCTCATAACATTTGCGTGACTGCACGTTTTCAGATTCCCAGTCATAATAATTGATCTGAAGCTGCACAAACTCCATCTCCGGATGATTTGTCAGGATCTCATCCAACACATCTGCCTTATCGTGGAAAGAAAAACCGATATGCCGGATCTTTCCCTCCTCTTTCATGTTCTGTACAAACTGAAATCCGCCTAAGTTCTCTGCCTCTTTTACCCTGTCTTTATTCATTGCATGCAAAAGATAAAAGTCAAAATACTCTACCTGGCATTTTTTTAGCTGTTCCTCGAAATACTTTCCGTAGTCAGTGTACTCTTTTACAAGCCATACCGGCATCTTGCTCGCAAGGAAAAAACGATCCCTCGCATACCGTTGTACCAGACAGCGTCCGACTGCTTCCTCGGATCTGCCATTGTGATATGGATATGCGGTGTCAAAGTACTTAAATCCCTGTTCGAGGTAGGAATCGATCATCTCGCAGAACGCTGCGTCGTTGATATTTTCTGTGCTGCCGTCGGTTACCGGGAGACGCATGCAGCCAAATCCCAGTTTCTTTGGCATTTCTTTAGTTAACTCGCTCATTTGTGTGTGCCCCTTTCTTTTGGGTTGTTATAATAAAACATAAAGTCTTGGGCGAAACTCTTCTGCAGGTTGTGGTGGTCGTTGTGTGGCGGGCACCTGTTTAACGAAGGCACGCTCTCGCTGCGTGTCGCTCGTAGCGGATACTAAGCGACCAAAATACGGTCGCTAAGTACCGACGGCTCCCCAGCACCTTCTTATAAACAGGTGCCCGCCGCACAACTACGCTACGTTCTTGAGAGTTTCGCGTTGGCAAACCTTTCTTTTTATTATAACAACCTAAAGGAAAGCTGTATAGTATTCTTTTTCATGCAGGCGATCGGCACACCACTCCACTCTATACTTCCCCTCATGCAGGCGGTCGGCACGACTCGCCCTACAACTCCCCGTGGGCGGGCGGCACGGCAACGCCCACACCCCGGCGTGAGATGCTGGGTTTGCCGGCTGGGAGGGGCGAGTGGCGGGGGCTTTCGGTTGGGGTGACTTTGGAAGGAAATTAGAAAATCTTAGTGCCCCTGCCAACACACAGCGATGTGCTGCCACGGATGGCAGCACAAACCCCGGTCGAGCCACGGATGGCTCGTCTGGGGTGCTCGCGTCCGCCTTCCACAACCTCCCGCAGGGGCACTTAGAATTTCTTATTCCCGCACAACGGAACCCCAGCCGAAAGCCCCAGCCACCCACACCGCACCAGCCGGCAAACCCAGCCACCCCACTCCCACAAAAAAAGCAGAGCCACCCACGCCCTGCTTTTTCATTTCCGCACCCTAACTCTGGTACACCTCAATAAAGTTCTTCACAACCTCCACCAGCTTTTCATATCCCATGGAAGTCGTATCCAGACAGAAATCATAGTTTCTGGCATCATACCAGTCATTCCCGGTATAATATTTATAATAATCCGCACGGTGCTTATCGATCTTTTCGATCTTCTTCTCCGCATCCCGCTCGGTGATTCCGTCATGCTCCATTACACGGACGATACAATCTTTCTTCGGTGCAAAGAAAAACAGGCGGAGCACATTCGGATCATCCTTTAACACATAATCCGCACATCTTCCGATAATGATACAGGACTCTTCCTCTGCAAGCTCACGGATCACTTTTGCCTGATAATTAAACAGATTGTCATCCGATACAAAATCTGCGCTCTCCGGCGGAATCACACCGCCCTTATACGGATTTTTGCGTGCAATACGAAACAAAGGTGATTTCTTTAATTTTTCATCGGTCTGTCCGAAAAGCGCCTCATTGATGCCGCTGTCATCGGATGCCATTCTTAAAATCTCTCTGTCGTAGCAATTAATTCCAAGTTCTTCTGCGAGCAGCTTACCCAGCGTACGTCCGCCGCTGCCGTAACTTCTTGCGATTGTAATCACTGTTTTTTTCATTGCTGCATCCCCCTATTCTCCAAGATATGCTTTCTTGATCAATTCGTTATTCATCATTTCCTTTGCATCACCGGAGAGAACGATATTGCCGGTCTCCAGTACATATGCACGGTCAGCAATGGATAACGCTTTCTTTGCATTCTGCTCTACTAAAAGAACCGTTGTTCCGCCGGCAGAAATATCACGGATAATGTGGAAAATCTCCTCCACGAGGATCGGAGAAAGTCCCATGGACGGCTCATCCATCAGGATGATTTTCGGCTTTGACATCAGCGCACGACCCATGGCAAGCATCTGCTGCTCACCACCGCTTAAGGTTCCTGCAAGCTGGTTTTTACGCTCTTCCAGTCGTGGGAAACTCTCATATACTTTCGCTAAAGTCTCTGCGATCTCCTGTTTATCTTTTCTGGTGTATGCACCCAGTTTTAAGTTCTCATATACGGATAACTCTGCAAATACACGACGTCCCTCCGGCACATGCGCCATTCCCATGGATACGATCTTGTGTCCCGGAATCTTTGAGATATCACATCCCTCAAAAATGATCTCACCTGCTGCCGGGCTTAACATACCTGTAATCGTCTGTAATGTTGTTGTCTTTCCGGCACCGTTTGCACCGATCAGCGCAATGACTTCACCCTCATTGACCTCAAAGGAGATTCCCTTGATTGCCTGGATCACGCCATAGTATACTTCCAG
Organism: Roseburia sp. OF03-24; assembly: GCF_003463035.1. Lineage (NCBI taxonomy): Bacteria > Bacillati > Bacillota > Clostridia > Lachnospirales > Lachnospiraceae > Roseburia > Roseburia sp. OF03-24. Next base: position 65,664 of record NZ_QSCK01000015.1, read on the forward strand.
ATTTTTTACTTCAAGCATTGCCATAACTTAAAATCTCCTTTCCTATTCTCCAAGATATGCCTTGATGACCTGCGGATCATTCAATACTTCCGTCGTTTTACCCTCTGCTAAAACCTGTCCGAAGTTTAATACAGTAAGTTTCTCACAGATACCGGATACCAGTTTCATATCATGCTCGATCAAAAGCACTGTCATATCAAATTCATCCCTTACAAAATGAATTGTCTCCATCAGCTCTTTTGTCTCGTTCGGGTTCATACCGGCAGCCGGCTCATCTAAAAGCAGAAGTTTTGGATTCGTTGCAAGTGCTCTTGCGATCTCAAGTTTTCTCTGTTTACCATAAGGGAGATTGGACGCAAGAAAATCTGCTTCTTTTTCAAGATCAAATACTTTTAAAAGTTCCATTGCTTTCTCATTCATCTCTTTTTCTGCCTGATGGTATTTTGGCAGACGTAAGATTCCTGTCAGCGTAGAATATGTGATCTGATTATGCAGACCGATCTTTACATTATCAAGCACTGACTGGTCTTTAAACAGACGGATATTCTGGAATGTACGGGCGATTCCTGCTTTGTTGATATCGATGGTCTTTTTCCCTGTGATATCAACTCCGTCTAATGTGATAGATCCGTCATTTGGTGTATACACACCGGTTAACATATTAAATACAGTTGTCTTTCCGGCACCGTTCGGCCCGATCAGTCCGTATAACTGTCCTTTTTCGATTGAAATATGAAATCCGTCTACTGCACGCAGACCGCCAAAGGAGATACCAAGATTTTTTACTTCCAATAAACTCATGTTACTGTACTCCTTTCTTTGTGTTCTTTTTCAGTTTCGCTGCCATACGCTGTCTGAATTCGATACATTTTGGTGCCCAGTTAAAGAGCATCATTGCGATCAGCACGATGGAATAGATCAGCATACGGTAATCAGAAAGTCCACGCAATACCTCCGGCAATAACGTAAGGATCACAGCCGCAATGATCGAACCGCGGAAACTTCCCATTCCACCTAATACAACAAATACAAGGATCATGATCGACATGTTGTAACCAAAGTTTGCAGGTGTTGCTGTAACGGTTGACAGGTTGTGTGCATATAAAACACCGCCGGCTCCTGCGATCGCTGCGGAGATCGTAAATGCCATCAGTTTAAATTTTGTAATGTTGATACCAACTGACTCAGCCGCGATACGGTTATCACGGATTGCCATGATCGCACGTCCGCTTCTGGAATTTACCAGATGATATACGATAAACAGACAGATCAGGATCATGATCACACCCGCTGTAAAACTGGATAAATGAGGAATCTTTGCAATACCTTTTGCACCGTTTATAAGCCATTCTCCCTCATCCGAAAGTTTGATCGCATTTCCGTTTGAAATTGCAAAATGAAAACCGTCCGTATCTTTCGCTATGTAAAGTACGTTGATCACGTTTTTAATGATCTCACCAAATGCAAGTGTTACGATAGCAAGGTAATCACCTCTTAAACGCAATACCGGGATACCGATGAGGAATCCGAAAAATGCAGCCACTGCTGTTCCTATGATCAAAACGACAATAAACAGAAGAATCTGATTTGGGATTACATTCTGTAAAAGTTTTGTTGCAAATGCACTTGAAAATGCACCGACACACATAAAACCTGCATGTCCGATACTAAGTTCTCCCAGATAACCAACACAGAGATTTAATCCGATCGCAACAATGGAATATGTGCACATCGGCACTAAAAGTCCCTGCATCAGGGAAGATAATACTCCGGCTGCGATCAGTATCTGGACTACAAGATAGGCCACAATTACCATGGCAAAGGTAATCAGATGGTCTAATGTACTTTTTTTCATTGTTTTAACATTTAATTTCGACATATCATTACTCCAATCTGACCTTATACTTTTTCATGAATCTGTTTTCCAAGAATACCGGTCGGCTTTACAAGCAGCACAATGATAAGCACTGCAAACACGATTGCATCTGACAACTGGGATGAAATATAAGCACGTCCTAAAATCTCAATGATACCAAGTAAAATACCACCGATCAACGCACCAGGGATAGAGCCGATTCCACCGAATACTGCTGCTGTAAACGCTTTGATACCAGGCATGGAACCTGTATAAGGAGTCAGTGTAGGGTATGCAGAGCAGAACAGCACACCTGCGATCGCTGCAAGTCCAGAACCGATTGCAAATGTCAGGGAAATGGTTGCGTTAACATTTACTCCCATCAGCTGTGCCGCATCTTTATCTTCCGAAACAGCAAGCATAGCCTGTCCGGCTTTTGTTTTTTTGATAAATAACATCAGACCTGCCATAATGATGACACATGCAAGAACCGTCACGATCGTGGTTCCTGAAATTGTAAGGCTGCCGCCTGCAAGTTTTAAAGATGGCAGTGTTACAACATTGGTAAAAGACTTTGTGTCCGCACCAAACAATAACAGTGCTGCATTCTGTAAAAAGTAGCTGACACCGATCGCTGTGATAAGTACGGCAAGAGGAGTAGCCCGGCGCAATGGCTTGTAAGCAATTTTTTCGATGACGATACCAAGAACCGTACAAACAATAACGGATAAAACAACCGCTACAAGCGGCGGCCATCCCTGACCGTTCATGGCTAAAAACACCACGTAACAGCCGATCATGATAACATCTCCATGTGCAAAGTTCAACATCTTTGCGATACCGTATACCATGGTATATCCCAGTGCAATGATCGCATAGACGCTTCCAAGACTGATACCATTGATCAGGTAAGATAAGAAATTCATAACAATCCTCCATTCTTACTTTATAACGTTAATACATTGATTTTTTTATTATACCATTTGAAATACTTGTATACAATCTTTTTGTTTCAAAAAACGCCACAATGTGACGTTTAAAAATATTCTGTCATAAGTACAAAAGGGGCTGACTGCGACAACTTTGTCTGCAAACAACCCCTTTCTTTCCTTATAAAATAGCTATTTATTTTTTATTTCATTTACATTGCTGCGTAAGCACCATCTTTGATCACTACTGCCTTCGGAGCCTTGCTGACCTCTCCGGTTGCCTGCCATGTCATTCCATCTCCTGTCAATCCATCTACAGAGATAGATGTCATTGCTCCGGTTAATGCAGTGCCCAGATCAGAAACACTCATATCCGGTGTTGCACCTGCCTGCTCGATAGCTGCTTTGATAACATAGATTGCATCGTAAGCATCTGCTGCGAACTGGTTTGGAACATCGCCATATTTCTCTTTGTATGTGGAAACAAATGCTTTTGTTTTCTCATCATCTGCATCTGCAGCGAATGGAGTTAATAACATAACACCTTCCGCTAAAGATGTATCAAAGTTCTCAACACCAAGGATTCCGTCCATACCATCAACACCGAAGAAAGCCGGCTCATAACCCATACCGTTTGCCTGAGTTAAAATGATAGATGCCTCTGTATAGTAAATCGGTAAGAATACTAAGTCAGCGCCTGCAGACTGTGCTTTCTGAAGCTGTGTGGAAAAATCTGTCTTGGAATCTGCTGTAAACGCTTCCTCAGCTACTACTTCAAGTCCTTTGTTCTGTGCTTCTTCCACGAAAGTAGCTTCGATACCGGAAGAATATACACTCGAACTGTCATAGATAACTGCAAGTTTTGTTCCTAAATTGTTCTCAGCAATGTACTGTGCAGAAGCTGTACCCTGGTTCGGGTCTGTAAAGCATGCCTGGAATACATTATCGTTTGTGATAACATCTGTGGATGATGCGGATGGTGTAATCTCAAACATACCATCTTCTGCTGTCTTGTCTGCAACTGCTACACAAGGTGTTGTTGTAACAGTTCCCATTAAGATCTGCATACCCCAGTCCTTTAATGAGTTATATGCATTGACGGATTTCTCTGCATCGTTCTGATCATCCTCTGCTTTGAATGCAAGCTGATATCCGTTTGCACCGCCAGCTGCATTGATCTCATCCACTGCCATCTGTGCTGCGTTCATAACTGCGTTTCCGTAAATTGCTGCATCACCGGTTGTCGGTCCGATGCTTCCGATCTTAAATACAGAACCGTCTGCTGCACTGCTGTCCGTACCTGCAGATGCATTGCCTGTTGATGTGTTTCCTGCTGCATTGCCACCACAGCCTGCCAGACAACTTACTGCCAGCGCTGCTGTTAAAAACATACATACCGCTTTTTTCATAATATTTCCTCCTTCGATACTTCCGCATCTTATATTGTCCTGAAATTTCATACATTTGCGAAAGCTCTCAAACTTGTTGTTGCAATAATAGCAAAAATATACACTTTGCACAATATTCAGATTCACCTAAATTCTTGATGGATTTTAATCATAATTATACAAAGTGACGTTTTCCATAACTATTAGTTATGTATATTATGAACTGTACGAATAAAATCTGAAATTTCATCTTTTAACCCTGCGGATTCAATGTGTTGCGCATAGCAGTCTGTAAAATTTTCTTTCAGATAATCTGCCAAAAACTGATTGCGCTGCCCATTCTCCATATCAGCAAGTGCTTCTTTATCTCCATGCTTCAGATAATACGCAAGTGCAAAAAAATCGGGGGCATCCCAGCCTGCTGCGTCCTTTAATACTGCCTGTATATTCTCCAGCTCGCTGCGCAGCATAAGTGTGCTGATCTTTGCATCCGGCATTCCAAGCTCCGATGATGCCGTCTTTAAACACTTTACCGTTGAACCGTAATCCGGATCGTCCTCCCGGATCGAACATATGTGATAAACATGATCTAAATCCACGATCAAAGAATCCAGGCTTTTTTTTGCATCACGTTCCGGTTCCTCTGTCATCTCATCCAGTAAAAGTTCAATCTTGCGCTGCGCACGCTCCAGATGTTCTCTTGATGTTTTATAGTCTGTCTGAAGTCTCTCCCCAAGTTCCTGTGCCTCTGTAATTATTTTTACCAGCTCACCTGCGGCTCCTTTTTCCATGCCGGTTCCAAGTAATTTACTCTTCCAGTCTTTTTCCCTGCTGCGCTGTTCCTTTTGTTTCCTTTTTTGCTCACTGTCCCCAAATAACATTTCACGCTCCTCCTTAACCCCGTACAATTTCCGACACACTGCCCTATATAGAATACTCTGCCGGAATTTTTCTAATGCTGACGTTTATCCATATCAATGCAGCAGAAAATAACCTGCCACCAGGATAATGCCAAGCACCAAAATAGCAACCGGTATAAACGTGATAAATGCCGCAATGATCATCGCAAGCATATCCCCCTTTTCTAATTCGGGGCGTTCCAGCTCCTCATACGTTTCTCCTGCATCTTTCCTGCGTTCTTCCTCCGCCGCATCACTGCTCTCATGCAACTTCTTCATTGCTCCATCTATTTTTCTCTGAAATAACATATAATCTCCATTTCTACTAAAAGTACTTATTTGTAAAGATACTACTGCAAAACAAATCACAGCCAGCCGCTTATAAAATAAGAGCCGGCTCTTACCAAAAAACACTATGTTTCCAGTTTAAGCCAGCTCTTATCATCTGTCAAATTGTATCTATTTTATTTTCTGCTGTTTACGCGGTCGGACAACATCTGCCGGTTTCGCACTCAATCAATATATTTATTTTTCTTCCGGCACGCCTAATTTATGATGACATGCTACAAAATGTCCCGGTTCTACCTCTTCGAACTGCGGAGTCACATTCTTGCAGATCTCTGTGCAGTAACGACATCTCGTATGGAACTTACATCCCTTCGGCGGGTTGATCGGACTTGGGATATCTCCCTCAAGAATGATCGTCTCTTTCTTACCATCCACATCCGTGGTTGGAATCGCAGAAAGTAATGCCTCTGTATATGGGTGGTACGGATGTGCAAACAGATGCTCCGTATCCGAAAGCTCCATCATATTTCCCAGGTACATAACACCGATCCTGTCACTGATATATTTGATGACAGAAAGGTCGTGTGAAATAAACAGGTATGTTAAATTATTCTGCTCTTTTAAGTCTAACAGCAGGTTAATGATCTGTGACTGAATGGAAACATCCAGTGCAGATACTGCCTCATCACAGACAACAAACTTCGGATTTACTGCAAGTGAACGCGCAATACCGATTCGCTGTCTCTGTCCACCGGAAAACTGGTGCGGATAACGATGGATAAAATAAGAAGCAAGTCCACACTTCTCCATGATCTCCATGATGTAATCCTGCATCTTAGGATCACCTTTTTTGAAGATATTGTGAGCCATCAGTCCCTCTCCGATGATCTGACCTACCGTCATACGCGGATTTAAGGATGAATACGGATCCTGGAAGATCAACTGAAGATCACGGCGCAGATAACGCATCTCTGCATCCGTTAAGTTTGCAAGATTGATACCGTCATCCTTCTGTGCCTCATATTTATCAAATGCTTCATCTTTTTTGCAGTTGTCACGGATCTTATCGATCTCTGCAAGCTCAGCCTGTACTTTTTTCTGAAGCTCTGGAATTTTTTTCTTTACTTCCTCTGCTTTTGCGGATTTTCCGTTTTTCTCAAAATCCTCTGCCTGTGCATTGATCTTACGGATCTCTTTCATGGCAAGATATTCTGCAAGATAATGACGGCCTGCCTCTGCAAGTGCAGACTCATCTAACGTATAGAGTCCGCCGATCAAAGCAGTGATATCCAAAAGATCGTTGTTTGCCTCACTCTCCATCTCGGCAAGGTGCTGTCCGGCTGCCTTCTTAGCGATTTTTTCTTCCTCAGTGCCCTCCGGCATTTTAGCGTAGTCTGCCTCTAATTTTTTTACCTTGTCTAAAAGCTCCTCGCATTTTTTCTTCTTATCTGGAAGATTTCTAAAGATCTCCTCAACATATTTTAAATCAAAATCTTCAACCGTACGTCCGTAATATACGGTGCGTCCGCCGGTCTGACGGTAAAGCTGTAACAGCGTACGTCCGAATGTGGATTTTCCACATCCACTCTCACCTACCAGACCAAATGTCTCGCCTTCGTAAATATTTAAACTGATTCCATCATTTGCCTTTACAAATGACTGCGGTTTTCCCATCTTCTTTTTTCCGATCGGGAAATACTGTTTTAAATTCGAAACACGCAGTAATACCTTGTTCTCGTCACTCATTAGTTTCTTTCCCCTTTCTTCGGATAAAAGCAGCGTACCATATGTCCCGGTTCTACCTCGTTCAGTTCCGGTTCCATTTCACGACACTTGTCTGTTGCATATTTGCAGCGCGGTGCAAATTTACATCCCTTCGGAAGATCAAGCGGATGCGGTACGGCACCCGGAATTGCCTCTAAACGGATTCCGGTCGGTGTATCAAGACGTGGGATAGAGTAAAGCAGTCCTTCCGTATACGGATGCAGATAGGAGTTATCCCCAAAAATGCTGCGCACCGGAGCTTTTTCCACAACCTGACCACAGTACATAACAGCGACATCGTCTGCCATCTCGTTGATAACACCAAGATCATGTGTGATAAAGAGAATGGATGTTCCTTTCTCTTTCTTTAAATCATTCATCAGCTTTAAGATCTGCGCCTGGATCGTTACATCAAGAGCCGTCGTCGGCTCATCAGCGATCAGTAGTTTTGGGCGGCAGGCAAGTGCCATGGCAATCATGACACGCTGGCGCATACCACCGGAAAGCTGATGCGGATACTGTTTGGCAACCGCTTCCGGATTCGGGATTCGTACATCCTTTAACATCTCAACCACTTTCTCGGCTGCCTCTTTTTTATTCATTCCCTGATGAATGATAAACGGCTCGGAAAGCTGACGCTCTACAGTAAAAATCGGGTTTAAGCTGGTCATCGGCTCCTGGAAAATAACAGAGATCTCATTTCCACGGATCTTACACATATCTTTTACAGATACGTCTGCAAGATTTTTACCGTCAAAAATGATCTCGCCGCTGTCGATATATCCGTTGCCGTCTAATAATTTTAAAATACTCATAGCGGAAACGCTCTTACCGCTTCCACTCTCACCTACAACACCAAGTGTCTTTCCCGGTTCTACCGAGTAAGAAACACCGTTTACTGCCTTTACAATACCCTTTTTCGTTTTAAAGAAGGTATGCAGGTCATGAATCTCTAATAAAGCCATTTTGTGTTTCCTCCTTTAACGCTCATTTGATTTCGGGTCGATGGCATCACGCAGACCGTCTCCGACCATATTGATACAGATTACGCAGATACCTAACATGATGGCAGGGAATACCCATCTCCACCAGTAGTTCTGGATAACAACGGAACTTACGCAGCCGTTTAACATATTTCCCCATGTAGGACGCGGCAGTTTTACACCAAATCCTAAGAAGGACAACGTAGACTCTGTCAGCATACAATAAGCAAAATCAAGCGTTGCGGATACAATGATAACCGAAATTACATTCGGGATAATATGCTTAAATACGATCACAGAACGTTTTACACCCATCGCATTTGCAGCGGTTACAAACTCCTGCTCACGCTCTGCAAGCACCTGTGCGCGGACAAGTCTTGCAAGACTCGGCCAGCTTAATATACCAAGGATCACCATGATCAGGGCAATTCTTGCGCTCTCTGTCATGCTGTTTCCGATGATAGATGTCAAAATCATCGCCATCGGAAGGAACGGCAGACATGCAACGATCTCTGTGATACGCTGTAACACGATATCAACCCAGCCTCCGAAGAAACCGGACACACCACCAATGATGATACCGATGATCGTGGAAATGATAACGGAGATTGCACCGATCGTCATAGTCATACGTCCACCATTTAAGATACGGGTAAATACATCACGTCCAAGCTCATCGCTTCCGAGCAGATAACCTTTTAATCCCCAGGTTACTACATCGCCGGATTTGGTCACTGCATAATTCTGGTAAGTACCGCCATAGATAGCAGTCACATCTTTTGCTGCTTTTGGAACATCTGTCTGGTGTTTTGCATTGCTTCCCCAGGAGTAAACAGTTCCTTTATCTGTCAGTGTTGTAATATGATATCTTCCGGCAAACATGGAAACGATCTCTCCATCCATTTCCGGAATCTCTTTCTCACTCTTGTTGGCTTTTCCCCAGATTCTAAGAGAGCCATCCTCTAACAATGCCACACAGGCATCGGAGGTTGTCACGATATCTTTCGCTTTTCCAAGGTCTTCCGGAATATTGGAGATATCGGATTTCTGGCTTCCTAAATGCCGGATCTCACCATCATCTGTAAGCGCCATTAAAGTTGTATTTGCTACGGAAATCTTTGCAATGTGGCTGTTACCGTTTCTTCTGGTCAGACGCACATCATTTAAGTTTTCATTTCCCCATGCGATGACTTCGCCGCCTTCGGTTAAAACATAAGAAATCTGATAACCGGCTGCGATCTGTTTGATCTTCTCATGCTTTACTTCCATCGGAACCTGACACTGTCCCATACGGTCACTACCCCAGATGAAAAGCTCCCCATCTTCATTGAGTGCCATGACATGGTCAAATCCTGCAGATACAGATACCACTTTTCCCATTTCTTTCTGTTTTGGCATCTTCTTTGCAATATCGATCTTGTTACTGATCTTTGTGTAGCCCCAGACATAGACTTTACCATCATTGTCAACGCCTACACTAAATGTCGCACCTGTGGAAATCTCTTTTACATTTCCTTTCAAACCGTCCGGTACTTTCATCATATTAAGTCCCGGAGCCACGTTGATCTGTGTCTCTTCTTTTTCACTTAAGTCGATCGGATTAAAAATTGGTCCAATTAAAACGATCAAAAAGATAACTAAAAATACGATCAAGCCGCCAAACGCAAGTCTGTTTGAGGTGAAATTCCTCACAACCGTACGGAGCGGACTCTGAAGCGCTTCTTCCTGTAATACATCGAGTTCTTTATCCCTTTTTCCAAAAAGGTGTTTGAGCATCTTCATGTTTTTCGTTCCTCCTACTTATCAATACGTACACGCGGATCTACAAGACCGTAGCTTAAGTCTGTGATCAGGTTGCTGAGCAGTGTGATGATACAGTAGAGCATATTTACTGCAAGTGCCATATCGTAATCCTGATTCATAAGTCCGACATAATACATTTTACCGATACCATTCAACTGGAAAATCTGTTCAATAACGATAGATCCCATGAAAATACTCATGAACCAGCTGATGATCAGTGTGATAACCGGAAGAAGTGCATTTCTCCATGCATGGGAATAAATAACGACTTTTTCCTTTAAACCTTTTGCTCTTGCAGTACGGATATAATCCATACGGAGTGCATCGATCATTGCTGCACGGACATAACGTGTCATGCTTCCCAAAGCTGCAACCGTCATAACGATGACCGGAAGTGCCAGATAATGGAGACGGTCAAGCACGAATGCCATTCCGGTTCCCTGGAAGTTCGGCGTATTCATACCACTGATTGGGAACCAGCCGAGCTTTACGGCAAATATGAAAATAAATACCAGAGCAATTATATATTGAGGCATACTATAGCCGACAATTGTCAGCACCTGTACCGTATTGTCAAATTTAGAAAATTTCTTGACCGCACAGTGAATACCGAGCGGTATTGTGATCGCTAACGCGAGTATCGTGGATACGATATTGATCTGTATCGTGTTTAACAATGGTGTCGAGAGACAGTCTTTCACATCTTTTTTGTAGAAGGAAGAATATCCAAGATCGCCCTTTAATAAATTTCCCATCCATTTTACATAGCGGACCGGAATCGGATCATCTAATCCTAATTTTTCTCTTGCTTCCTGATAGCGGAGCTGGAATGTCTCATCGGAGACTTTACCTCTTAAGTTCTGCACCTGATTAAGAGCACGGTCACCAGGTACGTTATTAAACAGTACAAAAAGGATAATGGATACTACAAAGAATACCCCTATCATATATAAAATTCTTTTCCCAACGTACTTTAACATAATTTAACCAACCTTCATTTGATTTTTCTTCTTCGTTTCCTTAGGAACAAAATCCTGACATGCCCCTTTGATCCCATTCCAAAAGAAACGATCAAAGAATTTGCCGGAATATATACCGCACGGGCGCGGGACTTATGCCCCACGCCACATGCCGGTAAAATTTCACATGGAATAGAATATGATTCTATAAAACAGATTACTCCATGTTTGCATACAGAATTGCGTTTGTTGCATCCCAGTTGTATCCATCTTCTTCAAAGTCATGAAGCTTTGATGTGAAGAAATCATGGTAATCATTGGAGTACAGCGGAATCTCAGGAAGCTCATCATTCCAGTCAGCGATGAAATCGAACCATGCTTTTGCATATGCCTCATCATCACCTTCTTCTGTATGGTTCATAGTGATTGCAAGATCATACAGTTTCTGTCCTTCTTCACCCTCTAATGCATTGGTGTTGTTAGATGAACCTGGCTCATACTGATATGCAACATCGTAAGGGTTACCGAAACCACTTGCTAAGTTGAACATCTGATATGGGTTCTCTTTGGAGCTGTCATAGTAATATGTCAGTAAGTCTGTGAAAGTACCAACGGTCTGGTTGATCTTCATACCTGCTGCTTCTACATCCGGGTTCTGCTGTAAGGAAGTTACAAGCAGGTCAGATACAGAGTTATTCTCAGAAGAGAACCACTCGATGACTAACGGCATGTAAGTACCATCGTCTAATTTCTTATAACGGATTCCGGAACCTGAGTAATCAGAACCATCTTCGTTGTATACCCAGCCGCCGTCCTCTAACTCTTTGATTGCAGAGTCAAGGCTGTATGTGTAAGAGTTTAATCCGTCTAATTCTTCTGCATATTCCTCAGCCATCCACTGCTGCGTACCATAAGGTCCGCTTACAACAGTACCATGTCCGCCTGTGAATGTCTGTGCAAATGTTACACGGTCAAGTAAGTAAGCCATTGCATGACGTACTTCTTTGAACTGGGTCGGTCCCTGATTACATTTGAAAGAAATCATTCCGTAACCTGCACGGCCATAGCTTAAGTAATTGAAGCTTCCGTCTTCAACCATATCAAGACCCTGTTCGATCTGATCGCCGTCTGCTACCTGATATAAGATATCAACAGCACCGGTCTTTAACTGATCCATCATAGTATCCTGTGGTGTATATTTTACGATAACAGTCTCGATATTTGCTGTCTGTCCCTCGAAGTTACCTGGGAAATTCGGGTTCTTTGTCAGTGTGTATGCATAAGAATTCTCATCATAAGATGTGAACATGTAAGGACCGGAGCAGATATTGTAGTCATATCTTGCAGCCTGTACTTTATCTCCGATGTACTCAGAAGTAAAGTTGTCAGAGAATTTCACACCATTCTCTGTATCCTCTAAAGTAACATCTTCCGGTAACCATAAGTCCATAGACTCCGGCTGGTTAGAGATCAAAGCCTGTCCATAGTAGTATGGCATATACTGTGCGTCGATGGTTACAGAGAAAGTCTTGTCATCGATCAGATGAAGTCCTTCGAATGTATCTGTCTCGCCGTTTGAATATGCGTCATAACCTTTTACATACTGAACAGTACTGTCTGTTAAGTTGCTGGCTTCGAGATCAGTGATCATCTCGTCACATCTTAACATGTATGTTAATAAGTAGTCATCTGCATTTACATCAGAACCATCGCTGAACTTTAAGCCGTCTTTGATCTTAACTGTGTAAGTTCTGCTTCCGTCCTCGTTATCTGTTACTTCCAGATTATCAAGAACAGCCGGGTTCTCGATCCATTTACCTGTCTGGTCTCTGTCGATCGGAGCCATACCTGTAACTAATTTGAATGCATCGTAATCAGAAGCACCGTTTGCCCAGAATGGAGTGATATCTCCACTTGTCTCAGAACTCTCGCCTAAGATTACCTGTTTGTTGCTGTAAGTACCGTTAAAAGTACTCTCTGTTCCGTCTGCAGCTGCCTCTGTACCCTCTACAGCAGCGTTGTCAGAAGAAGCGTTGTTTCCCGCATCAGCATTGCTGTTTCCTGAACCGCATCCTGCTACCATTCCGGTAGTCATGGCACCGATCAGAAAAAGAGAAATCAGTTTCTTTTTCATAATAGTTCCTCCTTATAGAAAATTGTTCTATATAAAAACGCCATGGCGTCTTTATAGCATTATTGTTGTAACACGTTATCGTGCTAAAATATTTTTGTATAAGCAAAAAAAAGTGCCAACAGACTCCTTTGCCCATTGCACTTTAAAAACATACAACTGTATGTTCCCGACGAACAATACTTTTTTTATTATACATGCAAGCCGTTTTTTGTCAATACTTTTTCTCATTTTCAGGCATGTATAAATATAACGCTTTTCCCAGTATTTTCCCTTCTTTTGCATTATCATTCAAGAGCCTTCCTAAATGTATGAATTTTCTTTCATTATTTTAATTATTGGGAATATTTACATTTCGCTAAAGATTTCATTTTTTCTCTATTTCGTCTATATTATAATGTAATTTTGCTTCTTTCCATCTCATTTTACACCTGTTATAATTGAAACAGATTTTACAACATCACGAACTTCTATATATAAGGAGACACCACCATGATCACACCGGAAGATATCCTGAATCTCAACTTCTACAAAAAAGAAAAATTTACCGGCAGCTACAAAGGCATGCGTTATCTGATCCAAAAAGAACACGATGAAGAATCCGATACCGATGTTTTCCGTGCTATTTACTGGCCGGGACCTTATAATTTTGCCACCACAGACGATTCCTTAAAAACTTCTGCCACATTTCCTTTTACAGAAGATGGAAAAATAAAAGTTGTCGAGTGGCTTAATACCAGTTGGGAAAAAAGTAAAGACCATTTTCAGACTTTATTGCTTTAAAGGATTGACAGCACCCACATATAAACTTAAAATCTGATTAACGATATTACTTTAGTCCTAATTTACATATGAAAAATGAGTGCGATATATTTATATTCCGCATGTAAATTTTTATCGCAGGAATGGAGAATTTTATGGAGTATAACGAATCATATTTCAAAGCAAAATCAAACTCAAAGGCTCGCACGATCTGGCTGATCTTAATCGCCATCATGACTCTTTCGTATGGTTCAGAAACTTCCCAGGGACTTCACTCAGCCAGATATTATATTACCTTTCTTCTTATGGCATGGGTTCCATTTTTTATTGGTATTCTCGTATTAAAGATCAACGGAAAGGCTTCCTCTATATATAAGGAAGTTGTTGCTGTCGGTTACGGTGCATTTTACACTTATGTAATTCTCACCACTGATTCTGCGATCGCGTTTGGTTATATCCTGCCATTAACCAGTATGCTGATTCTTTTTAAAGATCGTAAATATATGATCCGGTGCGGTATTGCCAATGAGATCATTGTAATTGTTCATCTTATTTTACATAATATATATGGCATAAACCCAAATATTTCCACAAATGATTATTACCTTCAGATCTCCACGATATTGCTCTGCTATATCTGCTACGTCGTTTCCATCGATCATCTAAACCAGTCCGACGGAGCACTTGTCAACTCTATTAAAGACAACCTAAACCGCGTGGTGACCACAGTAGGGCAGGTCAAAGGCGCTAGCAGTTCCATTGTAGACGGTGTTACCGTAGTCCGTGAACTTGCTGATGAAAACAAACAGGGGGCTGATTCCGTTGTAAAAAGCATGGAAGAACTGACCCAGAATAACGATATTCTCTATAACAAAACAATGTCCTCCATGGATAAGACTTCCGATATCAACACACAGGTCGAGAATGTAGCATCCCTGATCGCAGAAATGGTAAATCTGATCCAGGAATCCATCGAACACGCAAACTTAAGTGCGGAAGAACTTGCCGATGTTGTGTCTACCACCAACACAATGGCAGATCTGTCCTCACAGGTCGAACAGGTTTTAGAGAATTTCAAACAGGATTTTGATATGGTAAAAGAAGAGACTGGAACGATCGAAGGCATTACTTTCCAGACAAATCTCCTCGCCTTAAACGCCTCCATAGAAGCCGCCCGGGCCGGTGCTGCCGGAAAAGGATTTGCCGTTGTAGCTGACCAGATTCAGGGACTCAGCGTAGAGACGAAAAATTCTTCCGGCCGCATCCGTGATGCGTTGACTCATTTAGATGAGACCTCTGGAAAAATGACACAGTCCATCACGCAGACGCTTAACCTGATCCAGACAACACGTGAAAAACTCACACTCGTAAAAGACAGTGTTGCCAGTATTACCAAAGATTCGACGACTCTCGGTGAAAATATCAAAGTAATCGACGGTGCCATGAAAGATGTGGAGTCTTCCAATCAGGATATGGTTGACAACATGAAACAGGTCTGCGACACCATGGATGTCATGACCAAGTGCATCAACCAGTCAGATGACGTTTCACGCACCATGTTGAGTAAATACGAGGAATCCGCCGTCAACGTAAATAAAATCGAAACGATTGTCGGAAAACTGATGGGTGAACTCGGTACCGGCGGTTTCATGGGAATCGGTGATGCCAAACCTGGCATGAAAGTCGTCCTGATCGCCAAAAATGGCAGTTCATCATTTACTGCTCACGGTGAGGTAACAGCATCCCTAGACGGTGGAATTACAGCACGTCTGCATGTTCCTTCCGGTCATTCGATTGAAATTAAAAATAAAAACTTTACTTACGAGCTGCAGATTTCCGTCACAAATGCACTGTATATCTGGGAAAATGCCGATATTTCCACAATGCGCGGTCAGGCATCTGATATTTATAAGATTACTGTTGCAACCAACCCGAAGGTTATCAACCGTCGTAAATATCCGCGTATGCCGCTCTCCAACAAATGTACGATCACGGTAACACAGACCGGCAGACAATATAACGGTCAGATGATCAATATCAGTGCAGGCGGCTTTGCTTTCAGCGTCCGCGATAATTTCTTTGCCAGTGCGATCGGTTCCGACATTACCTTATCGATCCCGGATCTTCCTGTAGCAAGTGCCCGCGAGTTAGAAGGACATATCATCCGCAGCACGGATAATGAAAGCGTCTTTATCGTTGGCTGCCGTATGCCGGAGGATAATACAGCGATCGAGCAGTATGTACGCAGTAATTATCAGGGAGAATAATTATATAACCTGCATTCTCTTTGCTATCAGCATAACCACGCAAACATGCTGCAAAATACATTATAAAACAGCGGATAACAACTTCTTCTCTTGTTGTTATCCGCTGTTTTTCATATGATCTGACCGCTATTTGTTAATCATCGTGCAGACATGTTTACTCATTTATTTGATTTGCCTGCATTCACTTATTCTATACAATAAAACGCTCTACATTCTTCTGCAGTCTGTCCGCTGCTGCATGCGCTGCCTCTGCTTTTTCTTTGATCTCAGCTGCCTTCTCAACCACAACACCTGTTTTTTCAGCGATATCATTGGTACCGGTTGCGCCCTCCGTTGCTGCCTTACTTACTTCACCGATCGCATCCATAACTCCGTTGATCGATGCTAAAAGCTGCTCTGAAGATGCCGAAAAATCAGTTACCAGTCCATCAATACTACCTGCATCATTACTGTAAGAATCTGCCATGTCAGAGAATCCTGCAAAACTGTCCACCACATCTGTTCCGACAAACTCAAGTAACTTTTTCGCTCCATCTGCCAGATTCGTTACAGATTCAACCACATTCTTTGTTACATCCTGGATATGTACGACTGCCGCCTTTGACTGCTCTGCAAGTACCCGGATCTCATCTGCAACAACTGCAAAGCCTTTTCCTGCCTCTCCCGCACGTGCGGCCTCAATGGATGCATTGAGTGCTAACAGGTTTGTCTGTCCGGTAATCTCCATAATTGATTCCGCAAGAACGCCAATCTGATCGACAACTTTGATATCTTCAAGTGCTTTTGTCAGTCCCTCATTGATTTCCGCATGGATTGCCTTGGTACGTTTATCATTTTCGGTTGTGGTCTTTTTAATACTGACAGCACGGTCTCGGATATCATCTGCCTCCATAGCCCCGTCCTGTGAACGCGTTGCAATGCTCTTTGCAGCGCTCTCGATTTCATGGGACATCGCATTGATCTCTTCGGAGGAAGCAGCTGTCTCCTGCATACCTGCTGCAAGTTCTTCCGTAGTAGCGGAAACATTCTCAATCTCCTCATCCAAAGCCTGGATGTTGGTATCAATCTCCTGTACCATTCCGGTGATCTCTGTCGCCTGGCTCTTAACCTCGCCGATCAGTCCGTTCATCTCTGTCCTCATAGACTCAATGGAACCTGCCAGCTTTCCAAAATCATCACGTCGTTTTAACAGTGCAGTTCCAAGTGCCTGTGAAAAATCACCCTGTTCCATGACTCCGATGGAACTGATACACTTCTTCAGTGGTTTAATAATGCTTAAAATGATCAATATAAGAAGAAATACTACTACCGCTCCTTCTATTATTGTTGAAATGATAAACGTGGTACGTTTGTTTGTTACATATGAAGTAAAATCTTTTTCAATGGATGCAACCTTATCATCGATATAGTCTGTGTAATTACCGGTTCCGATCACCCATTCAAACGGTTCAAATGCTTTACTGTAGGAACGTTTCGGAGAAGGTTCAGTCTCGCCTTCTTTCGGGAATACATAATCTGTATATCCTCCATCTGCCTCCTGTCCGACACGGATGATCTCTTTAACCATCTGATATCCATTGGCATCTTTCGTCTCCATACGGTTTGTGCCTTCTGTATCATTTCCTAAAAGCACCACATTAGTTCCGTCATACTGGTCAACCCAGAAATATCCGCCATCTCCATAACGAAGCTGTCTGATCTCATCTGCCGCTAACTTCTTAGCTTCTTCCTCGGTATACACACCAGCCTGATACTGATCATAAATCGTCTGACAAAGTGAGACCACATTATCTACCTGCTGTTTAATCTGTTCATCATAAGACTCCCGCTCATCTGCTTCCATCGTCTCTAATGCTTTGCTCTGGAGCTGCTTCATGCTCTCCGATGAAATAACGGCACACAATACCAGTGCCACTATCGTCGCTAACATTACGATTGCCAGCTTTGTCTGTACTTTTACATTGTTCATAAATCTTTCCTCCCGCTTCCCTGCTGTAATATCGGAGTTCACAAATATGATGTATATAGATTTTTCTATACAGATTTTTGAAAATTCCTTTCTATTATTTTACCATATTGCACAATTTATCTCAATATTTTTTAAATTTATTATAAATTTTGTAATTTCTTTTACATTTTCCATATTATTGACTTGTTTCAGAACAAAACAATAGCCGGAAAGCCTTGATTTTACTGCAAAATCTTAGCTTTCCGGCTATTTTTTATTCATGCGGGTGACAGGACTTGAACCTGCACGTCGGGGACACTAGAACCTAAATCTAGCGCGTCTGCCAATTCCGCCACACCCGCAAACCACTTTGCCATTATATATTAGCACTCGCAAAATTGCAAGCATTTTTTCCTCATATTTCTCCCTCTAAATCAGAAACGGCTACTGTTCACACATACTGTGCGAGTAGCGATTACAGCCATTTTAAATACATCTTCGATACAAAGACAATGGCAGCTCCAGTCCATGTGCCTCTAACAACTCCCTGTCGCTTAAAATCTCCTTTGTTGCCCCATCACACACAATTCTGCCCTCCGACAGTAAAATCGTTCTGTCACAGGTATCCCATACAAAATCCAGATCATGTGAGGCCACGATTTTCAGATAGGAAAACTCATTCAATACCCGGATCAGATTTCTGCGGTTTTTCGGATCAAGTGCCGCCGACGGTTCATCCATCAGTATAATATCCGGTTTCATGGAAAGGATGGTTGCGATTGCCGCTAACTTTTTCTCTCCTCCTGACAGTTTATGGATCGGTTTATTCGCAAGATGTTCAATGTGTACCTCGGCAAGTGCCATTTTTGTCCTGTATGCAACCTCATCTTCTGACAGACCATAATTCTGTGGTGCAAATGCCACATCCTCATATACATTCGGCATAAAAAGCTGATTTTCAGAATCCTGAAACACATATCCAGCCATTTTTCTAATCTGAGCTAATGTCTCTTTTTGTAACGGTACATTCCCGATACTGATGCTGCCTGAATCCGGAGAATACAAACCGACAAGTAATTTTAAAAGTGTTGACTTTCCTGCCCCGTTTGCACCGACAACGCCAATCGACGCCTGCCCATCCGCTGCAAATGATATATCTTTCAAAATAGGATTTTCTTTTTCATAGGAAAAATTCAGATGCGTTACCTCTATATTAATCTGTCCCATATTTTCCTCTCTCTTTCATCTGTCACAAAACAGTTTCTCTTTACCATCTAAAACAAAGTTCCCACCAGTTGTCCAACCGCAAAACATCGCAATATAGTAAACACCGCGATCCATAAAACAAGATACACTGCGTCTTTCATACAAAACCGTATCTCTTTTTTCAGTCCAAATATTCCCTGAAACCCGCGCAGACACATACTTTCGTAAATCAACTCTGCCCTGTCCATGCTTCGGATCAGCATCTGTCCCATCAGAGATCCCCACACCTTAAAATGAATGCCTTTCTGTCCAGGTGCCCTAAGTTCATATGCCTGCACCACCCGCTGTGTTTCTGCCAGCAATACAGAAATATACCGATAAATCAGCCATACCTGCATCACAATGACTTTTGGCAGACGACATATCTCAAGCGCAAAGCAGATTTTTTCGATCGTTGTTGTCGCAATCAGAAGATACGATGCCAGAACCGCAAAAACTCCTTTTATCATCAAGGTCAGCATTGAAATCACTCCACCACTAATTTCAATCTGTCCCACATTCATTACGATCTGCCTGTCAAAAAAAGGATTAAATATACCTGCCACACAGACAAGCGGCAGCACAACACGCATCCGCCATAACGCATCCTTTACAGAAATTTCATTCATAATAAAAAGAATAACCGGATAAACTGCCATCACAAGCAGTCCACTCAGGTTATACTTAGAAAAAGAAACAACTGTCCCTATATACAAAATTGTCACACATAATTTTACAAGAGGGTGAACCTGGTTCACCCACCTGTCTTCATTTGCCAGTTCCTCGATACTTTTAATCTCAGAAACTGCCCTTTGAATTTTACTCATGCTTTTGATTCTTTCCAAAAAATTTAAATAGATAACAGCCTCCGATACATACAACTACAACCACTGCTGCACCAGCTACACCGGAAAACGATGTTCCTGCCATGCTCTCATTGTTTTTAAATGCATAATCCGGAAGCAGCGCTGTATGCTCCTGAATCTCTGCTGCTGTCTTATATGCTGTTCCTTTTGCATCTAATTCTGTGGTTCCTGCAACCTTTTCCATAGACCATTCCAGTCCGTCCGGATATGCTGAAGCAAACAGAGAAAGTCCGCCACCGATCAAAACAGTTAAAACTGCGAGAATCGTCACTGTCTTTTTCAAAGAAAAACGTGATGTCTGTTTCTGTGTACTTTCATCTGTACCCCAGAGCAGCTCCGGTCTTGCCTCATATACAAAGCAAAGCACTGCTGCCGTGATCAATCCCTCGACCAGACCGATTGCAAGATGGATCGGCTGCATCACTGCCACAAATGTCCCAAACGGAAGCTCCGTAATACCGGAAACAAGTGTCTCTAATGTAACAGAAAATGCTCCCATCTGCAATGTCAGTACACACCCCAGCACAGATGCTGCAATAATCTTCTTTTTGGATGCTCCCCGACGCATCATTGGCTTCCAGATCAGCAATGCTCCTATAAAACATCCATAGAATGCCATATTCCATATATTACAGCCAAGCGCTAAAAGTCCGCCATCCGCAAACAACAGACACTGTATCAAAAGAACCCCTATCATGGTAAGAAATCCTGCGTAAGGTCCAAGTAATGCAGAAAGCAGCATTCCTCCGCACAAATGTCCGGAAGATCCTGTTCCCGGAATTGTAAAATTGATCATCTGGGTTGCAAAAACAAAAGCTCCCATAACTCCCATAACCGGAACTTTCTTAGGCTCATCTAACGCCCTTACCTGTCTTACTGAATATCCGCCCGCTGCTGCTGAGCAAAGATACATTGTTGTCGCAACCGCCGGTGCAACAAGCGCATCTGCCATATGCATATTAAAATACCGCCTTTCATTTATCTTTGAACATATTAGCAAAAATCTGGTCATACCACAAGCCTTTTGTCACAGATCTTTCTACTTTTTCCGCTTTTGACACATACACTAATCCTTTCCATTACTTCCATAATACTCCTATTGCGAAAATGTTACATAATTGTTACAATTCTTTATGTAATCGGCCGATACAAAAAGATTGCAAGATGACCGCAATCAATAAAATAAGAATAAGGAGGACGAAACTATGTGTTTTAATTTCAATAGCTGTTCCGAGTTATTTAATGCTATCTGCAAATATTTTAACCTCGGTTGTTAATTAATTTACCCCGGTCTCTGACCGGGGTATTTTTCTTTTATCTATCTGAATATCAATTCCTATACAGTAGAAATCTACTTGTTTGCTACATACACCTGTCTTAAAGCAGTTCTTTCAGCCACATAGCATTTTCATCTTTTTTCGAAATGATATATTTACCCTCTGGTCATTCGCTGCCCTTCCATATAAGATTCGGATCATCGTACCGCACAGCACATGCTGCCTCCCCGCAAAAATCCTGATCCACGCACCACCGCATCAGTGTATTATCTTCCAAGGTCAGATACCCGCGAAAATCTTCAAATGCGGGTGGAGTAAATATTTGTGGTTTATCTGATGAAAACTGATTCATTTATTACTACCTTTCTGAAATGACTTTAGAATAATGTTTTGGCGCTCTGATCTTGCGGACACGATGCGGACATAAAACTATCAACTTTTGATTACTTTTTGTCACTTCAAAAATTGTAAAAAAATGGCGGAAAGCCTTGATTTTACTGGTTTTCCGCTATTTCCAATCTAATGAGACATCGGGGATTCGAACCCCGGACAACTTGATTAAAAGTCAAGTGCTCTACCAACTGAGCTAATATCCCATATATTTTATTATAAGCTGGGCTAGCAGGATTCGAACCTGCGAATGCTGGAATCAAAATCCAGTGCCTTACCGCTTGGCGATAGCCCAACAAGAAATATAAGACCAACATCTTAAAGACATTGTCATATTTCAGACCTGTTGCACTAGTCGCAACAAAGGTGGATACAGGGATTCGAACCCTGGGCCTCCAGAGCCACAATCTGGCGCGCTAACCAACTGCGCTATACCCACCATACGGCTATAAAGCCTGACACCTTATTAAAATAAGGAAATGTGCTCGAAGGGATTCGAACCCCCGACCCACGGCTTAGAAGGCCGTTGCTCTATCCAGCTGAGCTACGAACACATTTATCACATCTGCCCTGCAACTGATTGCCCGCTTCACAAGCAAACATGTTGCCATATATTATGCTTTCCATAATAATTTGCAAATGGAAAGCGGGTGATGGGAATCGAACCCACGTATCCAGCTTGGAAGGCTGGTGTTCTACCATTGAACTACACCCGCACACAATCGGGGTGACAGGATTCGAACCTGCGACCTCCTGGTCCCAAACCAGGCGCTCTAGCCAAGCTGAGCCACACCCCGATATGAACTTTTAATATTGAAAAGCAAGTTTCTTAAGTGCTTGTCTTTTCCGTCTCATCCGTGACGCAAGAGTTATTATATAGGACTCAAACATAAATGTCAACACTTTTTTTTATATTTTTTCAAAAAAATTTATTTTTCTTATAAATACTCTATTTCATAGTGCGCCACACCTTTTTTATCTATGTCCATCAGAATATACGAAGGGCGCTTTCCCTCCTGTCGCGGATAGGAAATACTACCGGGATTCATGACAACAATCCCGTCACCATATTCGATCAGCGGAATATGGGTATGTCCGAACATTGCAACATCCGCTCCACGCGCTAAAGCCTCGCGCTTTAAATCCTCAATCCCGGAACCGACATAGTAATAATGCCCATGTGTCATAAACACACGGTAATTTCCTACCATGATCTCCTTTTCACGCGGCAAAGAAGAGAAAAAATCATTATTCCCCGCAACGATTTCAAGCGGACAGCCGCAGAGTTCCCCTATATAATCCTCATATCCTTCTGCATCTCCAAGATGGATCACAAGATCCACCGGGGAAACTCTCTCTAAAACAACTTTTAAATTTTCATGTTTTTTATGTGTATCGCTAATAACCAGTACTCTCATAAGGCTACCTGCCCCATCCTATGTATTTCCAATCCCCATTCTTTATACATCAGATTCCATACTGATTCAGTTTTTCCTTCATGGCACGCAATGCCTTACCCCTGTGACTGATCTGATTTTTCTGTTCTTCCGTAAGTTCTGCCGTAGAACACCCGAACTCGTCCACGTAAAAAATCGGATCATATCCAAACCCATTACTTCCTGCCGGCTTTTCTCCGATATATCCTTCAATCGTTTCTCTCGTAACAAGCACATCTCCATTTGGCATTGCAGCCGCAATAGCGCAGACAAACCGTGCTGTACGTTTTTCCTTCGGCACACCCTTTAATCTGTCTAAAATAGCCTGATTTTTGATCGTATAAGACGTATTTTCCCCCATATAGCGGGCAGAATACACTCCCGGTTCCTTGTTCAGATAATCCACTTCAAGTCCGGAATCATCTGCAAGAACGATATCTTTGGTAAACTGTGCAACTGTCTGTGCCTTGATTTTGGCATTTTCCTCAAACGTTGTTCCGTCCTCTACAATATCTGCCTTAATTCCGGCTTCTTTCATTGAAAGGATCTCTGCATCCATATCCCCTAAAATTTCTCTGATTTCTTTCATTTTACCGGCATTTCCGGTTGCAAAAATAATTCTGTTCATATCACTTCTCCATTTCACACTAATCTCTATTCCTGCGCTGCCCTCAAGCGCATCTCAAGTTTGTGCGTAATCACAAATCTTGCATGTGAAAAATGCATTTTTCACACTAATAGCCTTCTTCAAATGCACGCAGTATTGCATGATAAATGCCAAGTGCTGCTTCCTTCTGATAATCCTCCGAACGCAGCAGATCAAGCTCCTCCTGATTCGTCATAAAACCAACTTCAATCAGCGCAACCGGAACTTCACTTGTCCTTATGATATAGATACTGTCTCCCTCAACAAGCCCCCGGTTTCTGCTATTAAGCTGTCCTGTCACTTCCTCTAAACAGATCTGCGCAAAACGTTTGCTTCCAAGTTCACTCGCATCAGATTCATTATACATGACTGCCGTACCATGTGCAGAGGACATTCTTCCACTGTTTGTGGAGTTGTTATGTACACTGATAAAAAGATCGGCATCCGACTTATTTGCAAGCTGCACCCTCTGATCAAAAGTAGGGTTGCTGTCATCTGTTCTGGTGTAATAAACACCAATATTGTGATCATCTTCATCAAGTATCTTTTTTAACTGGAGCACGATATCAAGGTCAATTTCTTTTTCATTGACTCCCTGCTTGTTTGCTCCCGGTGCACGTCCTCCGTGTCCCGCATCGATTACGACTACTTTATCATACACTTCCTGTGGTGTCAAAAAGTCAAAATAATAATATGCATTGTCATATTCTGTTTTTAATTCGTACACACGATCCATTACGATCTCTATCACACCATCCTCTCCCTTACTGGAATAGGAGAGTGTCGCAATGTGATTACTGCTTCCTGTGATCGGTCCATTTTCAAAATAAGAGCGGTCTGTCCCCGGAATACTGATCCTTATCGTCTGTGTCACATAATCATTTGTAAATTGGATATCAGATCCTGTTACATCTTCCGGCAATTTCAACTGCAACTGTCCGCCATGAACCTGTTCTGATGTATCTGCAGCAACAATTTCAAGATCTTTCATCTCTGTCTGGTTTTCCGCATATTCCTGCTCTGCTAAGCGTTCTTCCCTCGTTTCCACAGCCCATGTATGGATCTGGGGAAAAAAAGGAAGTCCAATGCAGACTGCTGCCGTAAGTACCACAACAACTGCTGCCGCAAATTTTAATACTTTATCTTCCATGTAATAACTGCTTTCTATCGATTATCGCTGAATGCCTTGATACAAAGATTCGATTTTTCTACGGTATCAACACTCACCCATTTCGAACCATTTACACTGATATAACTCTCTCCATCATCTAAGTCTACATTTTCAGTCGCCTCATCCGCAGCATACTCAATTGCCATCGGATGTACAGATCCAGGGGTAATAATATGCAAAACAACTGCATAACGCTCCCCCGCATCCACTTCAATCCCCTGATTAAAGTCAACGGTATAATAACCTGCATTTCCCAGCTTACCGGATGCAACCGGGATCATCTTCTCCAAAGACGATTCATCCGCAAACTGACGCACAACATATAATTCATACTGCGAATCTTTTCCAGTTGCATAAAAAGATGCTGCCTTTAAGGTTTCATTTCCCTCTGCAGTAAAAACATTTGCCCCATAGATACTGTCTTTATTGTAACCAAGCTGACCAACCCAGCCGCACAGATCACTCTGATAAATATGATCATAATTATCTGTATTTTCTATATCCGTATAAACAACATTATGTGTTCCAATGTTTGTATCATAATAAGAGATATAAAAAAACCCGTTTTCTCCAAAATTATCGCCCCAGCTGTTCTGACAGATAAAAGCTCCATCACCTTCAAGATCTGTATTAAAATTATCCTTTGAGTAAGAATCATCCCATCCGACGATCACAACATCATGGTTTGGCTTTTCCGTACCAATATAGCAGTAGGCATTCGTACTTTTATTATAATATGGAGAGGAAGACTGTGAGCTTCGCAGTGCATTATAAATGGATGTCTGCACTCCACCATACTTAAATACAGCTTCTTTTATTTTTTCGTAATCCTTGCTCTCGATGATCTGCATTTCCTGCACATGCTTTACTGCCGTAAGATTCTCATCCGTCTGGTCATCTCCATAAGGATCATCCTTTTCATAAACAGGTCCCTTCCATGCTGCAAGATATGCCATTCCCATGGTATATTCGCCACCATCATTCTGAGTCATATTAAATCCATTACACAGTGTCATATGATCCACTGAATACTGTGCGCTCTCCTCCGGCAGCAGCGATGATTCAAGTGCTCCTAATGCTGCAAATGACCAACAGGTTCCATAACTTCCCTGATTACGCACTTCCGCTGTCCGTTTTCTGTCCCTTAGATCATAACTGGTCGGCACGATCGATGCATCCGAATTATCTACAGCCTGTGCCTCATTTTCCTGCATATCCCAGCTATATGTATAATCCATATATTGTGACAGATCATTGAGACTGACATAATACTCGTTCTCTATCATGGTAAACGGAGATGTGATCTTTTCAATATCACCATTCACAGTAGCAGTTCCCTGATCCAGTGAAAAGGAAATATCACTGGAATGTTTTTCCACAACCAGCCTGTCCCCATCATAAATGTGTGCACTGCAGTTTAACGCATCCCGCAGAATGGAAACAGGCATCATAATGTCTAAATTATCATCCATATAAAATTTATATTTTTCATTGGTATACTGTTTATTGTCAATGATCACAGACAGCAGATTATCATTCACACTTGACGCGATCAGCGGATTCCAGGTTTCTGCTTCTAAACTTGCTCCCCGGAAACTGCCGATCTGCTCATATTCTCCACCGGGTATATTATATTTTATCAAAAAAGCAATCGCCACGATTCCACCAAAGGCAATAAATCTTTTCGAATAATGCATGAATCAGAATCTCCTTAATGAAAATTATCACGTTTTGGCGGTTTTGGTCCCATAAACTGATAAAAGTACGTCTTTAACATTCCGTTATAAATCTTACGGTTTTTATCCGCCTTCCGCCCTATGTAACGCTCTGTGTCCTCATAACTGGTGATCAGATACATCGACCATGCATCCAATCTCCGGTATGCCTCCCCGATCTGACTGTATAATTCCGGCAGATCCGCTTTATCTTCTAGGCGCTCTCCATATGGCGGATTTGTCACGATAAAACCATATTTCTTCGGATGGTGCAATTCTGCCACGGGTCTCTGCTGGAAATGGATCAGATGGTCAACTCCTGCACGGACAGCATTCTGTCTCGCCGCTTTTACCACATCACCGTCAATGTCATATCCCTGGATATCCACGGTAATATCATCATTGACCATATCCTGTGCTTCTTTCACACACTCATACCAGACTTTACGGTCTATGATATTTGTCCATTGCTCTGCTGTAAATTCACGATTCATTCCAGGTGCGATATTTGCAGCGATCATTGCCGCCTCTATCGGGAATGTTCCACTTCCGCAAAACGGATCTACAAGGATACGATCCGGTTTCCATGGCGTCAGCATCAGTAAGGACGCCGCAAGTGTCTCCGTCAGCGGTGCTTTGCTGGTCAAAGTACGATATCCCCTTTTATGCAGGGAATCCCCCGATGTATCAAGTGTTACCATGACTTCATCCTTTAACAGAAAAATACGCACCGGATACGGTGCTCCATCCTCAGCAAACCACTCTTTATGATATTGCTGCTTTAACCGCTCTACCATTGCTTTTTTCGCGATCGACTGAATATCAGACGGACTGAACAGTTTACTTTTGATAGAAGATGCCTTTTTTACCCAGAACTTACCATTTTCAGGAATATATTTTTCCCACCGAAGTGACTTGATTCCCTGAAATAATTCTTCAAATGTTTCCGCATGAAAACGCCCTACCTGAATTAAAACACGTTCTGCCGTGCGCAGGAAAATATTCGCCCGGCAGATTGCCTCCTCATCTCCGGTAAATGTGATTCTTCCGTCTTCTACTCTGTCTATCTCATAACCAAGATCATAAATCTCTCTTTTCAATACCGCCTCTAACCCGAAATGGCACGGTACCACAAGTTCATATGTTTTCATGAATTCTCCTTACTGTTTCTTTTACCTTAGTATTATATTATCCGTTCTAAAATACCCTGTCAATGTTAATCATAACCATTATATTGTCTGATCGCCCGCATTCCTCCAACAACTGTATACACCTCGTAACCGCATTTTGCAAGCTGCCTTGCTGCCAAAAGGCTCGTACTACCATATTCGCAATAAACGACTAATGTTCTGGTTCTGTTAAAACGTCTCATCCATCCATTCATTTCCTCATATGGACAGCAATATGCACCCTTATAATGTTCTTCCCGGTAAACTTCTCTCTCCCTCACATCAAGCACCAGAGCATGCTTACCTAAAATGATCTGTTCCATCTCGCGTGGATGTATCGTAAAAAATGCCATAATACCTCCGAAATAAAAACAGATTACAAAGCGCTGCCCTGTAATCTGTTCTTCTGCAAATGTTTTCCTTACATTATATGCAGTTTTCGGTATCTGTGTTCTTATTTAGATACGTTAGAACCTGTGCTATTCTGACCGGATTTATTCTGTCCGTTACTGTTTGTTGATCTGTTCTGTTCGTTGCTGTTTGTTGCCTTGTTGGAAGACTTATTTTTTGAGCTGTTCTGCCCATAGCTATTTTCATAGCTGTCCTCGTAACTGTTTCTGCAATTAGATCCACTGTTTGTTTTGTCTGCGTTCTTTGCCATTTCTTCCTCCATTCCGGTGCCCTTTTGCACCTGCTTCCTGCAATTTGGATGGCATGTACTTTTAACTGCATACAATTTCTGTCATACACAATTTCAGTTACATGCACTTTGGATTGCATAAATATTATTGGAAGAAATGCTTTCAATTATACATACAGTTACATCATATAATATTCTAAATTATCTTTCAGTTCATCTGTGATCTTACCGCCCGCCTTCTGATATTTATCATAGACGCCATTGATGCGCTGAATTTTTTTCGTCATTAAAATATCATATCTCTGCCATGCATTCTGATACATTGGATTAGACTTTAACTCTTCTCTGATCTCCTTCGCAAATGGACAATATGTCACAAGGATCTCTCTTGAAACTTTATTTAAACGAAAACTTCCTTTTGACTCATATTTGATCCAGTTCTGATAATCTTTTACAAACACCTCACGGTAATTATTTTTTCCACGAAGCAGTGCACTTTTTATCTTTTCTTTTGCCTCAATCGAAAGATCATGATTCTTCTTGTAAAACTGAATATAATCACAATACTCTGCTGTCAGGGATTTATCACGGATATCATTCCAGTGAACACCCTGAATTTTGCGGCAGATCTCCCAGCGGTAACGTCCTGTCGTTTCAACCATCATATCATCAAGATCAACAGCTGTAAAAATAGGGAACATATATCTTGCCGGTGTATCACGTCTTACACCCGCAGTCTCCTGCCACATCATCGCTCTTGTTCCTGCATTCGGCATCAGAATAATATTCGGAAGTACTTCTTTCATGATCTCTTCACGATTGATTCCCTTATCCGGATCTGAAAATACAACACCTCTGTAAAATACAGAAAAATCGACCTTTCGCACTTTATTCATGGCATCCTCGATCTTCTGTGCTGTAACAAGCATCTTATCAACAGAATTGATCAGGTCATTCTCTCCTAAAATCGGACAAAATGTCGATACCCTGCCATAAGTAACGCGGTTTCCGGAAGTAAACATATTCTGTATCTCAAATTTTACCTTCATCTCACGGTTATTTGCATACTCCCGCATCTGTTTTTCGTTTACTTTTCCGGTTTTTTTCAGTTCAGCCAGATAGCCCGTATAATCCAGATCAAATTCATTCTTTGACGGCTCATTCTGACCATTATAAATCGTTTTTAACCACTCAAATATCGTAAAAATATGATCCGAGTTACAAACTTCTAAATGCTCTGTCAGATCATAAAGGATATTGGCATTGTCCTCACCCACCATCTGTACATCCATAAAGCCGAAATTTAAAAACATCTCTATGATCGGTGTCGGTTCATCATCATCTTTCATCACATTCATAAATACTTTATAATACGCATCATAAAATACCTGTGAAAGCTGTTTTCTAAGCTGGAATACTTCCGCATCTGTGGAAAGCATATCCGGAAGATCCCTGTACTTCTGGATCAGTTTTCGCATATCTTCGATGCGCTCCGGTGTATATCCGGCATAAGTTAAGATATGTTCTAAGCAGTCTTCTGACTCTTCTTCCTCATCCCATTCCTCATCAGAAATATTATCATCTTCTCCCGGTGTGGCAAACTCATCAATTGCATACTGCGTAAAATCATGATTTTTATACTCATTCAGACGATAGGATACCAGTTTATCATCATAAATATTTAATTTACGGATAACTTCCGCAATTTTATCCATACGTTCTTTTAATGGGGTCACATCATAATGATTCATTTCTGCCTGTATTACAAGCTCAAAATAAAGATGGAATAAATCGTTTTCGGATTCTGATAATAAAATATCCTGATTGTATTTCAGATAATCAACCATCTCGATAATGCCCTGCATAACACGCCTTGTCTGATAAGAGGCTTCCATAATAGCCCCGATACAAAGGCTGTCATCTTTTTGCATGAGCTTTATGTATTCATCAAGATATCCTTTTTTTGTAAGACTGGTACTGTTATTAACTTCCCAGTTCTCTGCCATATGTACCATATCAAGCGGTTTAAAGTTGTCCATCCTCGGAAAACCCTGTCCGTCAATACGCATCTGACTGCAAAGCATGGTATAATCATTATATTCAGTTTCCACAAATGTATGAAACTGTCTTACCAGATTCTTAAATCCGGCATACATCTCAAGCAGCATCTGCCGCTGTTTTAAAGCAGCACGAAGGAGTGTTCCACGCATGCTCTCCTGACCGTTTAATGCATTGATCAAATCATCTGCTGTATTATATGGAAAAACTGCAAGTACAGAATCTTCTCTTGCGATATAGTCACACAAATATCTGTCTTTCTCCGAAACACCGATCACACTTTCTTTGTTCAGAACAATCCTCGCGTAGGAATTTCTCTGTACGACCGATCCTTCTAAAATTAAATACCATGCTTTTACTTTTTCCTTTTGTTTCGCAATTACCTGATTTTTCTGTACCTTAATTGTCTCCATATACCCTGTCTCCTGTCTGCATTTCATGCTGCAACACTTTTTAATCTTTATTCCTGTCTGCTTCTTATACTGTATTTTTCTTATACTGTATTTTTCTTTAAAAATTTATTTACTATTTACTATTTTTAATTTTAACAATTCATCCAACAGACATTTCGCTGCTTCATCTTTACTCATAAGCGCAAGCTCTTTTTCCCACTTTTCTGTGATCAGCGTCAGCACATTTGTGTCACCGGCAAATCCGGCCCCCTGCTGTTTTAAATTATTTGCAGCAATCATATCAAGATTCTTCTTTTCGCGTTTTGCCCTGGAGTTTTCCAACATATGCTCTGTCTCCATAGAAAATCCACATAAAACCGTTTTACCTTTATTCTTCCCAAGCTCTGCAAGAATATCTGTTGTTTTTTCCAGTGCGAGTGATAACTCACCTTCTGATTTTTTGATCTTCTCATCTGCAGTATGCGCTGGCGTATAATCAGCCACTGCCGCTGCCTTTACAATAATATCCTGTTCTTTCGCGCGTTCCATGACTGCCTGATACATATCCTTTGCAGATATCACAGGAACTGTTTGCACAAACATTGGCGGCTCTAATGCAGTCTTGCCGGTCACAAGTGTCACTTCTGCACCACGAAGCATAGCATTCTTTGCTATGGCATATCCCATCTTTCCAGTAGAATGGTTTGATATAAAGCGAACCGGATCGATTGCTTCCTGTGTCGGGCCTGCAGTTACCAGTACTTTCAATCCCTGCATATCTTTCTCAAATGCAAGTTCTCTTAAAACATACTCAACCAATGTTTCTTCTGATGGAAGTTTTCCATCACCAGTATCGCCATTTGCAAGCATACCGCATACCGGATCTATAATCTCGTATCCATGCCGCTTCAGTTTTTCCAGATTTTCCTGCACAATTGAATTATGATACATATTATGATTCATTGCCGGTGCAACCAACACTTTGCAGGTACATGCCATCACTGTCGTAGTCAGCATATCATCCGCAATTCCATTTGCGATCTTTCCTATCACATTTGCAGTAGCAGGTGCAATAAGCACCAGATCTGCCTGCTTTGCCAACGCAACATGTTCCACTGAAAATTCAAAATTACGGTCAAAGGTATCGATCAGACATTTATTGCCGGTCAGTGTCTCAAATGTCGTTGCAGTAATAAAGTTAGTCGCGTTCTGTGTCATCAGGACATGCACATTACAGTGCATTTTCTTTAACATCCGTGCTACATTTGGCATCTTATATGCCGCGATCCCGCCGGTTACGCCAAGAAGTACTGTCTTTCCCTGAAGCATTCTATTTTCCTCCTGCTCTCGTTCTTTTACGATACGATGCTTTTTTAAAATATTTTATACTGTTTTTATGTATTTCGCAACACCTGATTCGTTCTCTTTTTCTTAATTGATTGCCCCTCGCTCCATCGTTAGAGCGCATCCATGGTACTTAAACCTAAAAATGGAGACATGATTTATCATGTCTCCATACATACGTGCGCGAGAAGATTCGAACTCCCGACACCTTGGTCCGTAGCCAAGTGCTCTATCCAGCTGAGCTACGCACACATATTTAATTCATTGTATCTGAAACCAGATACAATGCCGGCGACCGGAATCGAACCGGTACTGTATTTCTACAACAGGATTTTAAGTCCTGCGCGTCTGCCAGTTCCGCCACGCCGGCATAATGAGATAAACTCATTGAATGGGACCTATAGGGCTCGAACCTATGACCCTCTGCTTGTAAGGCAGATGCTCTCCC